>VBDA01000009.1 GCA_005883655.1 Betaproteobacteria bacterium
TACAGATTTTTGGCGAGGACGAAGCGTTCCGATACCTGAAGGCGCTCAATGTCAACGTCAACCAGTATGCGCGTTCGGGCATCGGACCGATGAGCGCGGTCATCCGGGGAGAGACCGCGATCGGCAGTACCGTGTTGCATGGCGTGGTCAATGAGATCGAGCGTGGATTTCCCGTGAAGCCGGTCTTACCCTGTGAGGGTCATCCGGACAACGCGAAAAAATTCTTCGACTGGGCGCTGACGCCGGAAGCGCAGAGGATCGGCCTCGAACTCAAGGAATTCGCCATCCCGACCAATCGCAACGTCGTGCTGCCACCGCAGGTACCGAATCTGACCGACGTCAAGCTCATCAGCTACGACACGGCGAAGTTCGGCTCGACGGTTGAGCGCAAACGCCTGCTCGCACGATGGGAGCGGGAAATCAACGCCGGAAGCGCGCCCGGCAAGTGAGCCCCGCCAAGAAGGCGATTCTATTCTGGATCGCCGTCGGCGGAGCCGGCTTTGTGCTCGTGCCGTGGTACGCGTTGCAGGACTCGATCGCGTCAATCGGCTGGCTGAAGGATTACACCGGCAAGGACAACGCGCCGGCACTCCTGCAGGCGCTGAAACACGGCCGCGTCTGGCTGCTCCCGATCATCGGGTTTTTCATTGCCGCCGCCGCGCTGCTGCAGCTCCCGATTTCGCGCCTGGCGCGCGCAAACGGCCTGCTCGTCGTCGGCGCCGCCGGATTCGTGTTCTTTCTCGCGCAAGGCTTCGCGATCGGCGCGCAAGGCTGGTCGTTCGAGTTGCTGACGACCATGTTCGGACCGCTGGCAACCGGCCAGTACGGCATGGGTTGGGGCGCCGCGCTGTGTGGCTCAGCTTTCGCGATGCTGTTCGCGCTCGGGCTCGCCGAGCGTGGCTACTTCAACGGCGATGCATTCATCGCCGCCTCGGTGGTCGGCATCGCCGTGTCGGTGGCGGTGTTCACGTTTTATCCGGTCATCCGCATCCTGCTAAGCGCCATCCAGGATCAAGGCGGCGCATTGGCGGCCCAGGCGTTTTTTGCCCGGATGTTCACCGAGAAGATCTGGGGCGTCGGCTGCCTCGCCGGCGCAGGCCGCTGCGGGGTCGCCTGGAACACGCTCGTGCTGGCGCTGTTGTGCGCGGCGGGATGCACCTCGCTCGGGCTCGCCTTTGCGTTGATCGTCAGCCGCACCGGTTTTCGCTACAAGCGCCTGTTGCGTGCGCTGTCGGTGCTGCCGATCATCACTCCGCCATTCGTGATCGGGCTTGGCCTGATCCTCATCTTCGGCCGCTCGGGACTCGTCAACCAGTTTCTCGAATGGGCTTTCGGCATCGCGCCTTCGCGCTGGATCTACGGCCTGCAAGGCGTGCTGACGGCGCAGATTTTTTCGTTCACTCCCATCGCCTTTCTGGTCCTGATCGGTGTCGTCGAGGGCGTGTCGCCGAGCATGGAGGAAGCCGCGCAAACGCTGCGTGCCAACCGCTGGCGCACGTTCGTCGACGTTTCGCTGCCGCTGATGCGCCCCGGATTGGTCAACGCATTTCTGATCAGCTTCATCGAGTCCATCGCCGACTTCGGTAATCCCATCGTGCTGGGCGGAAATTTCGGCGTGCTCTCCACCGAGGTGTTTTTCTCGGTCGTCGGCGCGCAGCTGGATCAGGGCCGCGCCGCGACGCTCGGCATCCTCCTGCTCCTGTTCGCGCTGGCGGCGTTCTTCGCGCAACGGCGCCTCCTCGGCCGCAAGGTCTATACGGCGCTCGCCGGCAAGGGGGACTCGGGTCTGCCGACGCCGCTGCCGGATAGAATTCGGCGGCTGTGCTACGCGGTTGCCCTGCCCTGGGCGGCGTTGACGGTCATCATTTACGCCATGGCGCTCATCGGCGGTTTCGTCGAGCAATGGGGCCGCGACTATACCCCGACGTTCAAGCATTACGTCAAGGCGTTCTCGATCGAGCTCACCAGCGATGGCATCATCTGGGCCGGCGCGGCGTGGAATTCGTTCTGGACTACGGTCAAGCTTTCTGCGATCGCGGCGCCGGTGACGGCGCTCATGGGCATCCTGACCGCGTACATCCTCACCCGGCACCGCTTCGTAGGCCGGTCGGCGTTCGAGTTCGGCACCATGCTGTCCTTCGCCATTCCCGGCACGGTGATCGGCGTGTCGTACATCCTTGCCTTCAACGTGCCACCGATCGAGATTACCGGCACCGCGCTGGTGCTGATTCTGTGCAACGTGTTCCGCAACATGCCGGTGGGCGTTCGTGCCGGCATCGCCGCCATGTCGCAGATCGACAAGAGCCTGGACGAGGCTTCCACCACGCTCGGCGCACGCGGACTCACCACGCTCAGGCGCGTGCTGTTGCCGCTGCTCAAACCGGCGCTGGTGGCGGCGCTGGTCTACAGCTTCGTCCGCGCCATGACGACCGTCTCGGCGATCATCTTCCTCGTTTCGGCCGAGTACGAGTGGGCGACGACGTACATCATCAATCGCGTGGTCAACGGCGATTATGGCGTGGCGCTCGCCTACTGCTCGGTGCTGATCTTGCTCATGCTGGCGGTGATCTGGCTGATCCAGCGTCTGGTCGGCACCCGACGGCTCGGCCGACGCGAAGTGGCGATCGAACCTGGCATGGCACAATTGGGTGGAACGGCTGCTTGAGGCCGATGGAAGCGCATTCATGAAGGCCGCCTCGATCGAATTCCGGAAGGTGAGCAAGCTCTACGGCGAGATTGCCGCGGTGAAAGATGTCTCGTTCACCATCGGCGAAGGAAGCCTGGTGACGCTGCTGGGGCCCTCGGGTTGCGGGAAGACGACCACGCTGCGTATGATCGCCGGCCTCGAGCTGCCGACTTCGGGCACGATCGCCATCGGCGGCAGCGACGTCACGCGGGTTCCGGCATCGGAGCGCGATGTGTCGATGGTGTTCCAGAGCTACGCGCTGTTCCCGCACATGACGGTGCTCGACAACGTCAGCTACGGGCTGACCGTTGCGCGCCTGCCCAAGGCCCAAGTCGCCGAGAGAGCTCACGCCGCGCTTGCCACCGTGGGCTTGACCGGTTTCGACACGCGCTTGCCGTCGGAGCTTTCCGGCGGGCAGCAACAGCGCGTCGCGGTCGCGCGCGCGCTGGTGCTCGAGCCGGGGGTACTTCTGTTCGACGAGCCGTTGTCGAATCTCGATGCCCGCCTTCGCCGGCAGATGCGCGAGGAAATACGCGATCTCCAGCAGCGACTCTCGCTTACCGTCGTGTACGTCACGCACGATCAATCGGAAGCGATGGCGGTCTCGGATCGCATCATCGTGATGAACAAGGCGACAATTGCGCAGGAAGGCGCGCCGCGCGATCTCTACGAGCAACCGAGCGATGTCTTTGTCGCTGGATTCATGGGCGATGCCAACCGCGTGCGCGGCATGCTGACCCGAATCGACGACCGCCTGGGTGAGCTGGCGATCGGCCCACTCAAGGTCAGGCTTGCGCACCGGGGCCTCGCCAATGGTGCGGTCGACGTCTCGATCCGGCCCGAGGCCATAGAATTTCGCAACGGAAATGATGCCGATGCGGCACTCGCCGGCACGGTACGCAAGGCGGCCTACATCGGTGGATCGATGGAATACACCGTCGATACGGCAATCGGGCAGCTTTTCATCGTCAGCATGGCGGTCGACCGGCCACTCGCGGTGGGCGCGAGCGTGTCGCTCGCCCTCGCCAACCACGGCGTCGTTCCGATCGCTTCCGCATGACCGCGGCCGAGGTCGACGCGCGGGCGCGCTTCGCCAGATCGCTCGCGCGCGAAGCGGGTGCGCTCGCTCGCCGCTATTTTCTGCGCGAGCTGGTCTACTCGGCACAGGCCAAGGGCCCGCAGGACTGGGTCAGCGCCGCCGATCACCAGGTGGAAGCGCTGATCCGGGAAGAGCTCGCAAGTGAATTTCCAGCCGACAGCATGCTCGGTGAAGAGGACGGAGGCGAGCTCGGTGCGAACACCTGGATCGTCGATCCGATCGACGGAACGATCAATTTCGTGCACGGCGTTCGCTACTGGTGCGTGTCGATCGCCTTCGTGGTCGACGGCGAACGCCACATCGGAGTCGTTTACGATCCTTCGCTGGACGAGCTCTTCTGGGCAGTGCGAGGCGGCGGAGCATTTTGCGGCGACGCGCCGATGTGCGTGTCGTCGTGCCTTCGCGTCGAAGAGGCGCTGCTTTGCGCCGGCTACGTGCCCAGGCATCCGCTGGGCGACTACCTGGAGCTCGAGCGCCGACTGCACGAGGCCGGCGCGGCGGTGAAGGACATGGGCGCCGGTGCGCTGATGCTCGCACACGTAGCGGCCGGCAGGTTCGACGCGTTCGTCGAGCCGCACATGCATCCTTGGGACGCGCTGGCCGGCCTGCTGCTGGTCGAGGAGTCCGGAGGGCGGATTTATCCCTACCCCGGCGCGGGAGGCGTGGCCGCGGGGGGAGCGGTCTTGGCGACGGCGCCCGGGATATTCGACGAGCTTTTTCGCCTGTCCCGATACCCGGCTTTCTGATTCGTGCGGGACGCCGGCTCCCGCAATCCTCGCGATAAGAGGGCTACGGCGGCGCGCAGAAGACGACGCCTTCGACCAGCCAGCCCGCGGCGGCCGTCGCGTGGATTTCGCTGTGGCTGGTCAGGTAGCGGTGATTCGCTTCGCCCCCCATGCCGTTGTTGTACAGGCGGGTGACGGGAATCCGGCCAATCGGGCAATCCTCGGCGATGGGCGCTTGCTCGTCGAACGCGAGCCCCTCGAATTTCCACCGCGAGTCAGCGTGCAGCTTATTGCACTCGACAACGTTGATGCTAAAGACGTGGGTGTTCGGGCCGCTGCCTGGCGTGCCGAAAAAGCGACATGCGGGAACGCCGATGCCCGATTCGACGGTCCACGATTTGAAATCGAAGCCCGTTCGCACCCACCCTGGAACGAGAATGCCCGCATCCAGACTCGCGGCTTCCGCCGGCTCCGCGGTTTCGAAATAATGGTTCAGCGACGCGGCGTGGTACTCGATCGTGACCCGCTCTCCCGCGCTCAGCGCGGCGGGCGCGGTGTAGTCGATGATCAATCGGTCGTCGCCACCGCCGCGCACGCTGACCATGCGCGCGATCTGCGCCCGTGCAGTGCGGTCATCCTGGGCGTGCGCGGCAAAAAAGATCAGTGACCAGGTGAAGATGTCAGGTGCGCTGGGGAAATCAAAAAAGTGGCCGACGCCCTCGAGACCGAGCAGTTCGCGCGATCCATGCAGACGGAGCACGCCCTGGATGGTGGCATCGATCGGCGCGGTGGTGTCGGAAAAGCCGGCGATGCCCAGAAACGGCGTCGTGAAATTGTCCAGCCCCTTTTGGTCGCGACCGAATGCCGGCAGGAAGGACTGACCAAAATACGGAACATAGCCGACGATCGCTTTCAAGCGCGTGTCGGCGACCACTTGCTTCGACGACAGACCGATCGTCTTTGTCAACTGCGCGCCGGCCTGCAACAGCAGCGTTTCGCCACCGAGGCTCGCCCCGAAGCCGACTATCCTGGATGCATCGACGTGATCGCGGTATTGCAGGTGGCCGAGCAGGAAGTCGAGCGCCGCCGCGGTGGACAAGGGACGGATTGCCTGCATCTCGACGTAGGTTGGAAAATGCAACGCCGCGTACAGCGCGTCGGACAGGCTGTCGACCTTCACGTCGGCAAAGCGCGGGTCGCCGTGGAAGGGCGCGACCACGACATAGCCGTAGCTCGCGAGCACCGTCAGCGCAACGATATAGTCGTTGGACAAGGGACTGCCAACGAGCCCATGCGAAAACACCAGCACCGGCCAGCGCACCCCGGGGTCGGCCCAGATAGGCGTCTCCGCACCGCGCTGCATGTGCGGCACTGCGTTGCTGCCCGCAGGCAGCGGATAATCGGGGCGCGGATTATTGGACGCCGTCGGATAACACACCAAGAGCGCTGTCGGCACCTGTTGCGTCGCGTGATTGACGAACAACTCGCGATCGTCGGGAACGTTGACGTTCACGATCAGCGCATCGACAGGGTCGACCAAGAGCTGCGTCACATAGCGCTGGCGGGATCCATCGGGAACGCCTTCCCAGTAATTCTTGGCGGTCTCTCCAGGCAACACGCGACTAAAATCCTGCTCCACATTGCTGCAACCCACGGCGTAGGGTCCCGGCGGCAGCGGATCGACGACCGCGAGCGAATCCGCGCCCGCCGCGACTGCGAATATCATCAACGCGACGCCTGCGGCGGTCGCACTTCCGCGCCGCACGCCGCGCAGCACGGTCCAACGCAACGTGAACGGCGTGGTCATGGTCATCCTTGCCGAAATGTCAGCCGAGTGAAGCCCGATAGGCAAGATACATTCCACAGTTGAGAGATCGGAGTGCCAACAAAGGCACAGCCGGTTCGGCTTCGCAGACGAGTGCCTACCCGGCTGTGCGCGTGTAGATGCTGCCGGCGCCTGAAATT
>VBDA01000010.1 GCA_005883655.1 Betaproteobacteria bacterium
TCGACATTCTCGCGCTTGGGCGTGCGGGCGTGACAGACCGAGCGGCAGAAAATGCGCGTCGTCTTCACGGCGACATAGAAAATACCGTCGTACGCCGGGTCGCGATTGGCGAGTGCACGGTACATCACATCAGGCGGTGGTAGTTTGGACATGGGCGAATTATAAAAGCGGCGCAGATGATGCGTCGCCGGAATTCGGGCAGCAAATTTCGCCCTTCACGCTCGAACGCGGCTGCGGCTCAGACGTCTGCGCTTGCGCCGCGTCCCATATTTTCCTTCGCCGGCGCATGACCGCCGAGAAACAGACGGTTGAGATTCGGATCGTCCAAGAGCTCGCTCGCCGGCCGGTCGAGAGCCAGGCGGCCCATTTCCAGCACCAACGCACGATTCGAATATTTGAGCGCGGTGCGGACGTTTTGCTCGACCATGACCACCGTGGTGCCGTTGTCAGCGAGCCTGCGCAGCAGCGACATCACGTCCTGCACGAGCTTGGGCGACAAGCCGATCGACGGCTCGTCGATCAGCAGCACGCGCGGCCGCAACAGGAGCGCCCGCCCGACCTCGAGCTGTTTTTGCTCGCCGCCGGACATGGTCGATGCCTGATTGTTGATCCGCTCCTTGATCCGCGGAAACTGTGTCAGGACTTCCTCGATGCGTCCATTCAGCTCGCCGCGCGGCAAGGTGATCCCGCCCAGCTCGAGGTTGTGGCGCACCGAAAGCGAGCCGAACAGATTTCGTCCCTGCGGCACGAAAGCTATTCCCTCGGCGAGCAATTGGCGCTGTGTTTTTCCATTGATTCGCTTGCCCTCGAAGCGGACCTCGCCGCTGCGCGGAATCAGCATGCCGAACAGCGTCTTGAGAACGGTCGATTTGCCCGCGCCGTTTGGCCCGATCAGCAGCGTGATCTCGCCCTTGCGGGCGTCGAGCGTCAGCTCGTTGAGGATCGTGACGCTAGGCGAATATCCGGCGACGACTCTATCGAATTCGATGATGCTCTCGGCCACGGCGGACTCCTTGATCGTATTCAGTTACCGACTCAGTTGCCAACTAAGTTACTTACTCAGTTGCCTAAATAAGCTTCCAGCACCTGCCGGTTCGCCTGAACCTCGGAAGGAGGACCCTCCGCGAGAACCTTGCCTTCGACCATGCAGATCACGTGCGGACAAAGCTTCATGATGAAATCCATGTTGTGCTCGATGACCACGAAGCTGCCGCCTTGCGACTTGTTCAGTAGAAGCAGGAGCTCGCGCAATTGATCGACCAGGCTTGGATTGACGCCGGCGCAGGGCTCGTCCAGCAGCACCAGACGCGGGGCCGGCATGAATGCCATGGCGATGTCGATGAGCTTCTGTTGGCCATACGAGAGATTCCCGGCGGGCAGATGGGCGACGTGCTGCAGGCGGAACATGTCGATCATTTGATCGGCGTGATGGCCGCATCCGGCGTCGGGCTTGGCGAACAGGCGGCCCGGCATGGTGCCCTTGAACTCCTGCGCGGAGGCGATCAGGTTGTCTCGCACCGACAGCTTGACGAATACCTGAAGTGTCTGGAACGTGCGCCCAACGCCGCGCCGCGAGAGCTCGAGCGGCGACATGCCGGTGATGTCCTCGCCGCAGAACTCGACCGCGCCACCGGTCGGTTTGATCTGCCCCAGAATGCTGTTGAACAGCGTCGTCTTGCCCGAGCCGTTGGGCCCGATCACGCCGACAATCTCGCCGGGTCCGACCGAGAGCGTGACGCCGTCGACGGCGTTGATCGCGCCGTATGATTTTCTCATCTCCTTGACTTCGAGAAACGGCGTCATCGCGTGCCTCCGCCTGATTTGAAGCGGTCGCCAAGCGATAAGAGCCCTCCCGGCAGATAGACCATCAGTACGATCACCGCAAACCCGAAGATCGCCAGATACCAATCCTGCAGGAAGCGAAGCCATTCCGGCAGCAGCACGACCACAATCGACCCCAGGACCGGACCGAAGAAGCGGCCCGAGCCGCCGACGATGACCGCGAGCAGCATCAACAGCGATACCGACAGGCTGAACTGCCCTGGCTCGATGAAATTCACCAGCGCCGCCAGATAGACGCCGCCGATTCCGGCGCATGCCGCACCGATCGCAAACGCAAGCAGCGTATAGGCGGTGATGTTTACTCCAGTGCTTTCAGCGCGGATCGGGTTGTCGCGCAGCGCCGCGAAGGCGCGGCCCCAGGGCGAGCGCAGCAGCCACCACAGGACGGCGGCGAGCAGTATCACCGATACGAACGCAAAGTAGAAAAACGGCAACGCACCGTCGAGCGAGTAGCCGAAGATCGACGGCCGCGGAATGTTGGAAATGCCGAAGGTGCCACCGGTCAGGTCTTCCTCGTTGCGCATCACAAGAAAAACAAGAACGTTGAATCCCAGCGTTGCGAATGCGAGGTAATGGTGCTGAACGCGCAATGCCGGAAAGCCGAGTGCCAAGCCGACGACGAAACACGCGATCGCCGCGATGGGCAGCGCGAACCAGAACGAGATCCCCATTTTGGTCATCAGGATGGCGGCGACGTAGGCACCGATGCCGTAGAACGCCGCCTGTCCGATCGACATCTGCCCCGCGTAGCCGACGATCAGATTGAGTCCGAACGCCGCCATCAGATACACACAAAGGAGCGTCATCAGATAGACGCCGTAGCTCTTGAGAAATTGCGGCAGGACGGCGTAGAGCACCAACCCTATTACCAACGCGATTCGCTGTGTCTTGCTCATACCTTGCGCTCCTCGGTCTTGCCCAGTAGCCCTTCGGGCTTGAAGATGATGACCACCAGGAACAGCATCAGCGCGACGCCTTCCTTATAAGCAGGCGAGATGTACGCTCCCGTCAGGTTTTCCAGCACGCCGACCAGCACTCCGCCGAGCAGCGCGCCGCGAGTCTGATTGAAGCCGCCAATGATCGCGGCGTAGAACGCCTTGAGGCCGATCGACTCCCCCATGTCGAACTTGGCGAGGTAGGTCGGGGTGACGAGCAGCGCCGCAACAACGGAAAGCACCGCGTTGATCAGGAAGGTGTAGAGCACCATGCGCGCGACGTTGATGCCGAGAACCCTGGCCGAGTCGGTGTTCTGCGCCACCGCCTGCATTGCCCGGCCGGTCACGGTGCGGTTGAGAAACGTTTGCAGACTGATGACGATGAGGCCGGCAAGTACCAGAGTGCCCACGTCCATGTATGACACCTTGAGCGCACCCAGCGAAAGCAGACCGTCCGGGAAGATGCTGTTGAACGGCTGCGCTTGTGCGGTGACGCCCGCTTTGACCAGCTGCTTGACACCGATCGACAAGCCCAGCGTGGCGATGACCAGCGGAATCACCCCATGGCGGATCAGCGGGTCGACCATTGCTCGCTTGAAGGTGTAGCCGAGCAATACCATCGCCACCAGGCACGTCAGCAGGAAGGCGACCCACATCGGAAGGCCGGCGGTGTTGATGAAAAACAACATCAGGAAGGCAGGCACCATGACGAACTCGCCTTGGGCGAAGTTGATCGTGCCTGACGCCTGCCACAGCAGCGTGAACCCGAGTGCGCAAAGGGCGTAGATCGCGCCGGTAGCGGTCCCCGAGATAATGAGCTGCACCAGGTCAACCATGGCTATTCCCCCAGTCTGATCGTCGAGCGGTGTCGCGCACGGAGGCGGTCGCTTAGGCGGCCGGCCGCGCGCCTTGCGCCTATTGGATCGGCGATACCGGAGGCAGCGTCGCGGTAACGACTTGCTTGCCTCCTTCCACCTTGACCAGGAAGCTCTCGCGATCGAGGTCGCCGTTGGCATCGAAATGCACATCGAGCAACACGCCGGGATAGTCCTTGGCCCGGATCGTCGCTCCATGCAGCGCCTTGGCGAACTCCTTCGAATCGAGCTTGCCGACCTTCTCGGTGATCGCCTTGACCACGTACATTCCGCTGTAGCCCTTCATGCCGTTGTGGTCGCTTTTGTATTTATATTCCGCCTGGAATTTCTGGTCGAATGCCTTGATCTGCGGCTGCGGCGCGTCGACGGTCAAGCCGACGTGTGCGACCGCGCCGTTGGCGGCATCGCCGGCGAGCTCGATTACCTTCTGCCCGGTCAGCGTCGTTTCGCCGATGATCGGCTTGGCGTAGCCCTGTTTCCTGAATTCACGCAGCGCGCGGGCCGATTCCTCTTCATTGGTGTAGACGAATGCCGCGTCGGCATTCGACTGCTTGACTTTGAGCACCGCCGCGCTGAAGTCGACCTGTCCCGGATCGGTCGAGACGTCCGCCGCAACTTTGATGCCTTGCGCCTCGAGCGCCTTGGTCATGGAATCGCGCCCGCCCTTGCCGAAGTCGTTATTCACCCAGACGATCGCGACGGTCTTGGCCTTGACGGCGTCCTTGATATAGCGCGCGAGCTTCGGCATCGCGGTGCTTTGCGTAAACGACGTGCGAAATACGTACGGATTACCCTGCTGGGTGATGTTCGCCGCTTCGCCGCCGGTGAAATTGGGAATTTCCGCGCGCTTGGTCTCGGCCATGCTGACGATGAAGGAGCCCGAGAAAACAGGGCCCATCACCACATACGCCTTTTCGTCGACCGCTTTCTGAGCGAGAGCTTTAGCGGTCTGCGGCGCCGACTGCGTGTCCATCGACGTGTATTGAATCTTGCGGCCCAGTATCCCGCCCGCAGCGTTGATTTCCTTCACCGCCAGCTTGACGCCGTTGTCGAAGTTGGTTCCTGCGGTTGCGCCGGTGCCGGAGAGCTCCACCAGACCGACGATCGGAATGGGGCCCTGCTGGGCGAAGCACCCGTTTGCCACGACAAGCCCGAACAGGCTAACCGGAATCAGATTGAATTTTTTCATGATTGCTGTTTCCTCCAATGAAGGTGCCACGAAAAAGAATTGTTCGACGAACAAAGACTGGTCTGCGCCGCTTCGATCGGACCCTTGCAATCCCACCTGCGGCGCCGTGTGAGCTCACCGTGCCGGTTCGCTTTGCCGATTAGCGCCAGACGCTGCGAGCGAAGTCCGAGCGCCGAGCCATTCGACCGACTTACGCGCGCGTTCCATGACGACCGGCGCCGGGCTGCGAAGGTAGTCGTCATTGAATACCTCGAAGGTGTAATCGCCGCCATACCCTGCAGCAGCGGCGCGTTCGATCAGCTCGACGATGGCGGCACCGTGCGAACCTTCACCGGGGAAAACCCGACGGTGGCGGGCGGTTTCCATGGGATCGGTGAGTTCGGATCCGAAGTCCGACAGCTGAAACAGGAATATCCTGTCGCCTGAAATAGCATCCAGCTGCTCGAGCGAAGTCGCGCGCGCCAGGAATTGGAATGAATCGAGCACCAGGCCCAGATTCTTGCGGTCCGCGAGCTCGACGATTTCCGACGCGGACGGGTAATCGTTGATCCAACGTCCCCACGACAAAGGCTCATATCCGACGCGTATATCCAATGGCGTCGCGAGCGTGGCGAGTTTCGCCAGATCGTCGGCGAGCTTGACCTTCTCGCCGCTCGAGTCGGGCGAGGTAGACGACGAAACGAGCAGCAAATCGCATCCGACGGCGCGCATCATTTCCATGATGGGTTTGACGGTATCGAGCTTGTACTGGAGCATGGCGTCGGGCAGACCTTCGAAGTCGCGCAGCAGTTGGAAGCTGCTGATTCGAAGGCCGCTATTCCTCACCGCGCGGCTTGCTGCCGCGACTCCGCCGGCGTGAGCGGTCAAATCTTTCGCCCACAACTCGATCGCCTGGAAACCGGCGTTCGATATCGCGTCGAGCTTTGCCTCGAGATCTCCGGCGAGCGTCACCGTATTCATGCCGAAGCGGGATAGATTCACGCAGCCCTCCATCGATCGTCGCTATGTTCCCGCAAACGATGGGCCGCGGAAAGCATCTGCTGGGGCGCGACTGCGGAACCGCCGTGCTCTATGGGCAAGCGTATCGATGCTGATGACACCAAACTCCTCCTGTCAGGTTTTTGGGCGATTAACGCACTTTTGTTCGACTATCGACCAATTATCAATCGGACGACGATCACGGTCAAGGGCGATTATCGAAAAACGGGGCGATTATCGACCAATGGCGGGCCCGTCGGAACCAAAAACGACCGTCGGAAGGCCGGCAGCCCCGCGCTGCGATCAAACGTCGATTCGCTGAACGAATTCGAATGTCAATTGCCCGACGGATGGCCGCACCAGCAGTCGCAATGCGAGTCCGTTCCCCGCGCCCGATGTCCTTTCGATCCGAATGGCCTGGCGCCACAGCCGATACATTTTCTGCTTGTGCGCCGGGATGCGCCGTACGAGGTCTTCATCGTTATCGCGGTCAGGCTTGATCG
>VBDA01000631.1:0-211 GCA_005883655.1 Betaproteobacteria bacterium
CCATGGCGTGACATTGCGAGGGCGATGTGGCGGGTTATGGTTGGATCTACCAGTCTGGAAGACTTTATGCGGCACTCCTTGGACGCTGCTGCGATGGCGAACGGTCCCAGTAATGCATACAGACCTCCATCGGCGACGATATGCGTCCGCAGGCTCGATGAATCCGCCTCAACTGCAACGTTCAAGGGGTGAGGTCGACGACCAGAACCCC
>VBDA01000631.1:332-784 GCA_005883655.1 Betaproteobacteria bacterium
GCATGGCGATAAAATGGCCAGTCGCTCCAATAATCTATTGGACCGACTGAACGTCAAAAACGTCCAACGAATGAACAACTTATCTCATCGCTTATGCGTCGCCCCGATGATGGACTGGACCGACCGCCATTGCCGGTTCTTCCTGCGCCTGGTCAGCCCGCGCGCATTTCTTTACACCGAGATGGTGACGACCGGAGCGCTGGTGCACGGCGATGTCGCCCACCATCTCGACTTCGATCCCGGCGAGCATCCATTGGCCTTGCAGTTGGGCGGCAGCGATCCGCAAGCGCTTGCGCATTGTGCGCGCCTCGGCGAAGCGTGGGGCTACGACGAGATCAATCTCAACGTCGGCTGTCCCAGCGAGCGGGTGCAGACGGGCAGCTTCGGCGCCTGCCTGATGGCCGATCCTGCGCTGGTCGCGGATTGCGTCAAGGCGATGCGCGATGCGGTGT
>VBDA01000011.1 GCA_005883655.1 Betaproteobacteria bacterium
CGACCGCCGCGCCCACGGCTTTTCGCAAGGGGAGCGGATGAAGGTCGCGATTGCACGCGCGCTGGTGCACGATCCGGCAACGATTCTGCTCGACGAGCCGACCAACGGACTCGATATCATGAGCATCAGGAGCCTGCGTGATCTGTTGCGCGGGCTGCGTCAGGCGGGCAAGTGCATCCTGTTCTCGACCCACGTGATGCAGGAAGTCGCCGCGCTGTGCGATACCGTCGTAATCCTCGGCCACGGTCGCGTGGTTGCCAGCGGCAGCGGCGTCGAATTGATGCGTCGTACCGGCCGTGCTTCGCTAGAGGATGCGTTCGTCAGCCTGCTCGGTTCCGGAGAAGGCCTGGCCGCATGAGTGGCGCCGCGCGCATCCTTACCGTCGCAGGCAAGGAAGTCCTCGACACGATTCGCGACCGTCGGGCGATGCTGGTCACTCTGCTGACGGCGATCGCTGCCGGGCCGGTGTTCCTGGTGCTCATTTTCAATATGACGGCGAGCCAGGCGGACAAGGCACGCGAGCTCAAGCTGCCGGTCATGGGAAGCGAAAACGCGCCGGCGCTGATCGCATTTCTGGAACGCTCGCAGGTGGTGATACAAGCGGCGCCCGCAGACTACGAAGCGAAGATTCGCGCCGGTGATCTCGACGTCGCGCTCTGGATCGACCCGGCGTTCGAGGCCGACGTCGCGGCCGGCAAGGCCGGCACCGTCCGCCTGGTCTACGACCGCTCGCGCGATCGCGCGCGGGTGGCGATCAATTCCGCGGAATCGCTGCTCGCCGCCTATAACCGGCTGTGGGGCACTCAGCGGCTGCTGTTGCGCGGCATCGCGACCGAAGTCGCCCGCCCGCTCAAGGTCGAGGATATCGATCTCGCGACGCCGCAGCAATCCGGTTCGCTGATCTTGTTCCTGGTCGCGTTCTATGGCCTCTTCGCTTCGATGATGGGTGGCATGGCTCCGGCGCTCGACGCGAGCGCTGGAGAGCGCGAGCGCGGCTCACTCGAGCCCTTGCTCGCCACTCCGATTACGCCGCTGCAACTCGCGCTCGGGAAGTGGGCCGCGATCGGCATCTTCGATGCGGTGGTGGTGGTGCTGACGCTGATCGGCTTCTATCTGACGCTCAATTTCGCGCCGCTGCCGGCCATCGGTGTGCCCTTTCTTTTTGGCGCGACTGAACTGGCGCGATTCCTGTGGATCCTGGCGCCGCTGATAGCGTTGTTGTCCGCGTTGCTGCTCTATGTCGGGATGCGCGGCCGTTCGCTGAAGGAGGCCCAGGCCAACGTCGGCGTGCTGCTGTTCGTCTTCACGATGCTGCCGTTCGTTCAGCTCATGGCGCAGAAACGAGAGCCTGCCTGGCTGCTCTGGGCGCCGATTTCGGCGCAATACACGCTTCTCTCCCGTGCGCTGCGCGGCGATGCGATACCGGCCATCGATTGGCTGCAGAGCGCGCTCGCGCCGGCACTGGTCACCGTGATTGCGCTCTTCGCCGTCGCGCGGCTGTTGGGCCGGGAGACCGTGCTTGGCGCGCGGTCGTAGCGCGCCGGTCACGGCCTTCTCAGGCCAATTGCCGCAGCACGGCGAGGGGAGGCGCCTTGAGCGTCGCGCGGGTACCCAGCCAGCCGGCGGCGGCGACACCGATCGCACCGCCTGCCACACCCAACAGCCACAACCAGGGATTCCACCCGAACGGAATCAGGAACACGCGATCGGCGAGCACATAGCCGATCGCCGTCGCGCCGGCGGCGGCAACGAGGCCCGCCAATCCGCCGAGCGCGACGAATTCCGCGACTTGCGCCGACGACAGCTGCCGTCGGCTCGCGCCCAGCGTGCGCAAAATGGCGGCGTCGAGACGGCGCTCGTCCTGCGTCGCCGCGATTGCGGCTTCGAGCACGAGCACTCCTCCCAGGAGCGTAAAGAGGAAGACGAATTCGACTGCGCGCGCCACCTGCTCGACGATGGTCTGGACCTGCTGCAGGATCGCCCCCACGTCGATCACCAGCACGTTGGGATATTCGCGCAGCAACGGAGTCAGCCAGGCGCTTCCGCTGCTGACGCGCACCGCGGAAATATAGGTTCGAGGCATGGCGTCGATCACGCCGGGCGAGAACAAGGCGAAAAAGTTTACCCGGAAGCTGTCCCAATCGACCTTGCGCAGACTCGTGACCTTGGCGCTGACGCGGGTGCCGACGATGTCATAGGTCAGCGTGTCGCCGAGCTTGATGCCCAGCGTCTGCGCGATGCCCTCCTCCAGCGAGACGCCTTCGCTTTCACCCGGCTTCCACCATTGGCCGGCGACGACGCGGTTGCCGCGCGGCGGCGTATCGGCCCAAGAAAGGTTGAATTCGCGCTCGCCGAGGCGCCGGGCGCCTTCCTCGGCCAGCCGCGTCGTGTCGAGCGGCTTGTCGTTGATCGCGACCAGGCGGCCGCGCACCATCGGCGACAATTGAGCATCGACGGAGAGCTCGCGCTTCAGCATCGCGCGCACGCCGTTCACCTGATCGGGCAGCACGTTAACCAGAAACGCGTTGGGTGCGTCCGCGGGCAGGCTCGCGCGCCAATTGCGCATCAGATCGCCGCGCACCAGCGTTAGCAGGAGCAGCGACATCAGCCCCAGACCGAGAGCGCCGATCTGCAGGCTCGATCCGAGCGGCCTGCGCCTCAGATTGGCAAGGCCATAGCGCCAGCTATATCCGCGCTGCGGAAGCAGCCGCAGGAGCGCGATCATGGACCACGCCATCACTGCCGCGGTTATCAGCATCGCCGCGATGCCACCGACCATGATCGCACCGGTCTTGACGTCCTGCGCCTGCCAGCCGATCAGCAGCGCCACTGTCGCCGCGCCCAGGATATACGCGAACGATCCTCCCGCGCGCGGCATGCCGATATCGCGACGCAGGACGCGCAGCGGCGGCACCTTCGACAGCGCGAACAAAGGCGGCAAAGCGAAGCCCAGCAGCATCAGCAATCCGGTGGCGATAGCGGCGACGGCGGGAGCGAGGCCGGGCGGCGGCAGATCGGCGCTGACCATCGCTCCGAGCAGCATCACGAGTAATTGCTGGCCGCCCAGCGCGACGACGCAGCCGACGACGCTGGCCGCTAATCCGAGGGCCAGGAACTGCAGCGCGAACAGCGCGAGCATCTGCCGCTGCGGTGCCCCGAGGCAGCGCATCATGGCCGCGGCGTCGAGGTGCCTACGCAGATATCGCGACGCGGCCAGCGCGACCGCCACCGCGGCGAGCATCACCGCGACCAGCGCCGCCAGCGCCAGGAATTTTTCCGCACGCTCGAGCGTCTGCCGCACTTCGGGGCGCAGATCGCGAATCGACTCCAACCGCTGACCGCGATCGAGCCGCGCCTTGGCCCAGTCGCGAAAGGCGTCGGTTGCGGGCCCCGCCACGAGCAGCCGATACGACGCACGATTGCCCGGCTGCAGCAGCTTAGTTGCAGGGACATCGTCAAGATTCATCAGCAGCTTCGGCCCCATCGACAGCAAGCCGCCTGCGACTTCCGGCTCCTGCAGCACGATGGCACCGATGGTCAGGGTCTTGTCACCCACCGCGAGCGCTGCACCCTTGCCGACGTTGAGCCTCGCGGCCAGGCGGCCATCGATCCAGGCTTGGCCCGGCGGCGGAATGCCGGCTGCGGTGGTCCCCTGGGGTAAGGAAGGATCAGCAAGCGTTATCGCGCCTCGCAACGGATAGCCCGTCGCGACTGCCTTGACGTCAGCCAGCACCGCGTCGCCACTCTCACCGGTCGCGGCCTGGACCATGCTATTGAACTTGATCGCCGGGACAACGGCGAGACCGCGCGCTCGCGCCTCTCGCGCGTAATCGTCGGGCAGCGGCCGGTCGGCGGACAGGAGCAGATCACCGCCCAAGAGCAGGTTCGCCTGCCGGGTCAACGCGACCTTGACCCTGTCAGTGAAGAAACCGACCGTGCCGACGCTCGCCACCGCCAGGACCAGCGCCGCAATCAGCACCCGCAACTCGCCCGCGTGCCAGTCGCGACCGAGCATGCGCAGCGCCAGCCTGAGCGTATTCATGCGTTCGGCGACGCCAATTTCGGCGTTGACAATCCACCGCCGGTCAGCGCGGCATCCTCGACCAGACGGCCCCCGGCGAGCGAGAGTCTGCGGCCGCATCTCGACGCGAGCATCGTGTCGTGTGTCACCAGCAACAGCGTCGTGCCTCGCTCGCGGTTGAGACGAAACATGAGATCGGCGACTTCGGATCCTGTCGCGCCGTCGAGATTTCCGGTCGGCTCGTCGGCCATCAATACTCGGGGCTCGCCCGAGAAGGCACGCGCGATCGCGACGCGCTGCTGCTCACCGCCTGAGAGCTGCTTGGGGTAATGCCCGACCCGGGCGGCCAGACCCACGCGCGTCAGCCACTCGCGCGCTCGCGGCGCGGCATCGAGCGAACCGGCGAGCTCGAGGGGCAGCATCACGTTCTCCAGCGCGGTCAACGCCGGCAGGAGCTGAAACGACTGGAAAACAAACCCGAGCCAGCGTTGCCTCAGCGCGGCGAGCCCGTCTTCGGAAAGCTGATCAAGCGCGGTGTCGCCGAACGACACTTCACCCGAGCTCGGGCGATCGAGCCCGGCCAGAAGTCCGAGCAGCGTGGTTTTACCGGACCCCGAGGGACCGACGATGGCGACGGTCGCGCCCGCATCCACGTCGAAGCTGACGTCGTCGAGGATCATCAGCGGCGACGAGCCGCTTTGGACCTGCTTGGAGAGCTTGCTGGCACGAATGACGGTGGAAGGCATGAGTGGGAGTCGTGAAGCGATAAGGGCAAGGTTGGGCCGCAATCACGCATTGCCAACCTGACGTCTAGGACAAATGCGGCAAATGACCCGGCTTCCTTGCGGCGCGAGCATTGTACCGGGCGATGAACCGCGCCCGCGTTTAGGTACGCGCACGCCGCGCTAGAATGTGCCGTCATCGGTGGGAGTCTGAATGCCGCGCCGTCCGTTGGTTCGCTTGTTTTTCGCGCTTTTTATTGCGCTTGCCGCGAGCGCCTGCGCCATCGCCGCGCCGGTGGTGCTGGTGCTGGGCGACAGCATATCCGCCGGCTACGGACTCCCTGCCGAAGCGGGCTGGACGACGCTGTTGCAGCAACGCCTCGCTGCCGAGCACTATCCGCACCGCGTGGTCAATGCAAGCATCAGCGGCGACACCACCGCCGGTGGCAGGGCGCGCCTCGACGCGCTCCTCGTCAAGCATCATCCCGCCGTGACCGTGATCGAGCTAGGCGGCAACGACGGGCTGCGCGGTGGCAGCCTGGACGCAATGCGGGCGAACCTCGACGCAATGGCGTCCGCCGCACAAAAGAGCGGCTCGCGGGTGCTGATCGTGGGCTTGCGCCTTCCGCCGAACTACGGACCGGCTTACGTACGGCGCTTCGAGACGACGTATGCCGACGTTGCCCGCGACCGCAAGGCGGCGCTGGTGCCTTTTCTGTTCGAAGGCTTTGCCGAGGACAATGGAATGTTCCAGGCCGATCGCATCCATCCGGTGCTCGCCGCGCAAACGAGATTGCTCGACAATGTCTGGCGAGAGCTCAAGCCCTTGCTCGGCGAACCGGGAAAATCCCGATGAGCGAGCGTCACGCCGTCGCCCTGCGGGTGAGCGTCGATTCGCTCGACGCCTTCCCCGAGCGCATCGACGTGCGAAGCCCGGCGGAGTTTGCGCTCGATCATCTTC
>VBDA01000012.1 GCA_005883655.1 Betaproteobacteria bacterium
TACGCACCGCCTTCGCCCTGTTCAAGAATGGACAAGAATTCATTCCCCCAAGGGTTCGACCCACTTGACAAAGACCATAGAATCTTTCGCGGGGATGACACGGCTGCCTCCTACGACCCGCGACGCTATGTGCCGTGCAACGCGTCGGCACCAGCCGCGACTCGCGTCGCGCGATCCCCACGCTGCGCGTGGGGCCCCACGCTGCGGGCTCGCGCCGCGGCTTCCAATCGCCGTGATGCAGCGTCTTGCTCTTGGACATCTGTGTCACTTCACGATCCCGACCGCCTTCATGGTCGCGCCTAGATCGGCATCGGCCTTGGCCATGAATTTCCCGAAGTCGTCCGGGCCTTCGTAGATCACGCCGAAACCGCGTTGGGTCATGAAATCGTTGTAATCCTTGCTGGCGACGATTTTCTTGATCGCCGCAACCAGCTTGTCGCGGACATCGGCCGGCACACCTTTCGGGGCCGCGATCCCGCGCCAGGCGGCCATGGTCCAGTTGCTGCCGGTCGCCTCCTTCAGCGTCGGGACATTCGGATAGAGCGCGGCACGTTTGTCGGCCATGACCGCCAGGCTCTTGACCTTGCCGGCGTCGATCAATGAGCGCGCTTCAGGAAGCGAACAGGGCGCGATCTCTACACCACCGGCAACCAGATCCTGCAATCCTGGGGCAGCGCCGTTGGACGGCACCCACGGCGCCGCAGACGGATCCACCTTCATATCCTGCAGCATGCCCGCGATCGCCAGATGCCAGATGCCGCCCTGCCCGGTTCCGGAGGCCTTGAACTTGCCGGGGTTGGCTTTGATGGCAGTCACCAGATCGTTGACGTTCTTATAGGGAGCGTCGGCGCGCACCTGCAGGCCGGCGGGGTCGGCATTGACGAGACCGATGGGCGTGTATGACATGCCCGACAATTCGGTCAATCCCTGCCAATGCATCATGCTGATTTCGACCGTAATGAGGCCGATGGTGTAACCGTCGGCAGGCGCGGACGCGATCGCTGCGTGCCCGACCACGCCGCTGCCGCCAGTGCGGTTGACGACGTTGACCGGCTGCCCGAGCTCCTTTTCCAGCAGCGTGCCGATAATGCGCGCCGTCGCATCGGTGCCGCCGCCCGCGCCCCATGGCACGATCAAGGTTATCGGCCGTTCGGGATACGTTGCATGCGCGGCGGTGACGAGCAGGGCAAGCAGTGTTGCAACAAGACAGCGCATGAATGCATTCAACATGACTCCTCCCTATTTGGCCCGCGCGTCGTCGCCGGCTGGCGTCGGCCCGGCGCGAGGCTGATGCAACGTTAGCAAGCGATCCCCGAGACGGTCAAGCAGTCAGGCCCATCGGCATTCTTCAGCCGCGACGTTCGGCCCGATCGATCACGAATTGGCGCAGCGACTGCAGCAGCCGCTGAAGATTCGATTGCAAGGTTGCGAATCCGGAATGCCTGGCGAGCGTCGATTCGTCCATGTACAGCCGGCGATTGATTTCGACTTGCAGGCTGTGGCGCTGCTCTGCCGGACGGCCGTGCATACGCACCAGCTCCACGCCCTTGTAGGGATCGTTGATCGCGACATCGTAGCCGAGGCCGGTGAGCGTCCTTGCCACGAATGCGGTGAATTCCGGCGCGCAGGTAGAGCCATCGCGGTCTCCGAGGACGAAATCGGCGCGCGCTCGGCCCGGATCCTCGGACATCACGTCCCCGACCGCGGGCATCGAGTGGCAGTTGATATGCCACACTGCACCGAACGCGGCGTGCCGCCGGTCGAGCGCAGCCGAGACGCAGGCATGATAAGGGTCGTAAAAATCGGTGATTCGGCGCCGCACCTCGGCCGCCGCGAGCTTGCGCGCGTACATGGGCACGCCGCCGTGCGCGAGGCGCCACACCAGTCCGATGCCGAGCTCGGTCTTGCGCGACGGCGTGATCGGCTCGGTCCATGCATCGGCGAGCAATTCGGCATCGATGTCCGAGCGGTGACGGTTGGGATCGATGTAGGCGCGTGGGAAGAGCGCCTCGATCAGCGTCGCGCCGATGGCGGGCGCCGCAGCGTACAGCGCTTCGACATGCGTGTCCTCGGCCTGGCGGACGATATCGCGCGGTGGGAGATGATCGAAATCGTCCGGATACGCCGTCCCGCTGTGCGGTGAATCGAGGACCAGCGGGATCGGCTGGCCTCCAGGTTCGTGCTGCCTGACTGCGTCGCTCATTGCAATGCCACATCGTTCAGATAACAGGCCGACCAACGCCCGGGTGCGATCTCGTCCAGCGGCGGCGCGACGTCTTTGCATTTCGCCATTGCGTACGGACATCGGGGATGAAAATGACATCCCGACGGAGGTGCCAGCGGCGAAGGAATCTCGCCTTTGATCGGCACGAAAACCCTTTTCCTGGGCTCGACCCTTCCGATCTCGGCAAGCAGCGCCTGGGTGTATGGATGATTGGGCGCGGCGAAAAGCTCCGCGGTCGGACCCGATTCGACGACGCGTCCCAGATACATGATGACCACGCGGTCGCTGATGTGCTGCACGACGCCGAGGTCATGGCTGATGAACAGATACGTAAGGCTCAACGCAGATTGCAGATCCATGAACAGGTTGAGCACCTGCGCCTGGATGGAGACATCGAGCGCGGCGACCGACTCGTCGCACACCAGGAACTCCGGCTTCACCGCCAACGAGCGCGCGATGCCGATGCGGGCACGCTGGCCGCCAGAAAATTGATGCGGAAATCGGCGCATCAGGGTCGGGTCCAGGCCGACCCGGTTGAGTTGCAGGCCGACATACTCGACCTGCTGTCGGGTGGTGATCAATCCGTGGACGACCGGCGCCTCGCCGACGATGTCGACCACGCGCATTCGCGGATTCAAGGCCGCATAGGGATCCTGGAAAATCATCTGCATCTTGAGTTGCTGCTCACGGGCCGCCGCGGGGGCAAGACTGCCGAGCGGCTTTCCCTGCCACAAGCGCTCGCCTGCCGACAATGGAAGGAGCCCCACCGCGAGCCTCCCGAGAGTCGATTTTCCGCAGCCGGACTCGCCGACCAGACCGACGACCTCGCGCGCGCGGATCGCCAAGTCGACATGATCGACGGCGCGTACGATTTCCTCGCGCATTCCGGCGCCGAACAGGTTTGCGATGCGCATCGAGGAGTCGAGCGCTTTCACGAACCGCTTGGAGACTCCTCGCAGCTCGACCAGTGGCAGCGCTCCGGCGGGCGCGAGCGGCGATTCGCTCAGCGCTTCGCTCGGGATATCGCTCAAGGCGCCTCCAGCGGATGGAAGCATCGAATCGCCTGGCCGGCGGCGCCATACGGGCGCATTTCGGGGTCGTGCTCGCAATCATCCTGTGCGCGCGGGCAGCGTGACCTGAATGCGCAGCCGGGACCAATCTCGAGCAGCGATGGCGTCATGCCCGGAATCTGACGCAGCCGCTCGCGCGGTGGTGTATTGGCTGGGACCGAGTCCAGCAGGCCTCGCGTATAGGGATGTCGCGGCGCGGTCAGCACGTCGGCGGTGGTGCCCTCTTCGACGATGCGGCCCGCGTACATGACGCAGATGCGATCGGCAAGCCCTGCGATCACCGACAGATCGTGCGTGATCCAGATCAGCGCGGCGCCCGTCTCGCGCGAGAGCTTTTGCATCTCGAACAGGATCTGTCCCTGAATCGTGACGTCGAGCGCGGTGGTCGGCTCATCGGCGATGATCAGCGCCGGCTCGTTCAGGAGTGCGATGGCGATGGCCACGCGCTGCCGCATGCCCCCGGAAAACTGATGCGGGTAGCCCTTGAGCCGCTCGTCCGGCGACGGGATTCCGACTTTGACCAGCGCCTCGCGCGAGCGCTCCAGCGCCGCCGAATGCGAAACCCTGCCATGCGCTCGAATCGTCTCGACCATCTGCGCGTCGATCCGCAGCACGGGGTTGAGCGTCATCATCGGGTCCTGAAATATCATCGCGATGCGGTTGCCACGCAACCGCCGCATCGCTTCCGGCGACAACGAGGACAGTTCGCGCCCATCGAACAGAATGCGACCGGCGACCATTCTTCCCGGCGGATCGATAAGGCCCATGATCGAATAGCCGGTCATGGACTTCCCCGAGCCGGACTCTCCGACCAGCCCGAGAACCTCGCCGCGACGGACGCTGAAGCTCACATCCTGCACCGCTTTCACCACGCCGGCCTTGGTAAAGAAGCGAGTGCAAAGTCCCTCGACGTCGAGCAGCGGATCGGCTGCCGGTGTCATCGTTGCAGCCTCGGATTGAGGACGTCGCGCATCTGGTCGGCCACCAGATTGATGCTGACGATCGTCAGCAACAAGGCGACACCGGGGAAAAAGCTGATCCAGTATTTGCCGGAAAGAAGATACTGATAGCCATTGGCGATCAGCAGGCCGAGCGAAGGTTCGGTGATCGGCAGTCCCAGGCCGAGGAACGACAAAGTCGCTTCCAGCGCGATGGCCGCGGCAACCTGGACCGTTGCGACCACGATGAGCGGCGGCAGGCAATTGGGCAGCAGATGGCGAAAGACGATGCGCGGCGGTGCGAGTGCCAAGCAGCGCGCGGCTTCGATATATTCCTTGCGCTTCTCGACCAGCGCGGCGCTGCGCACCGTCCGCGCGTAGTACGCCCATTGCACCGTCACCAGTGCGGCGATGATCTTGAACATTCCCTGTCCGAGCACCGCGAGCAGTATCAACGCGATCAGGATCGCCGGGAACGAAAGCTGGATGTCGGCGATGCGCATGATGATGGTCTCGGTCCTGCCGCCGAAATAGGCGGCGACGAGGCCCAGCGCGAGACCGATCGCGAGCGCGATCACCGTCGCAATCACACCCACGGAGAGGCTGATCCGCAAACCGTAAAAAATAGCCGACAGCATGTCGCGCCCCTGGTCGTCGGTGCCGAGCCAGAAGGTGCCTCCGGTCGGCGACGACGTGCCCGGCGGAAGCCTGCTATCCATGACGTCAAGCTGCGCCAAGTCGTACGGGTTTTGCGGCGAAATCAGCGGAGCGAAGATCGCGATGAGCATGATGATGGTCAATAGCACCAGACCGAAGACCGCGACCGGATCGGCGACAAAGTCACCGACTATGCGTTGGAACGGCGTTTCTTCGTTCGCCATCAGCCCTTGCTTTCCGTCAGCCGCACCCTTGGATCAAGCGCCGAATAGAGAAGGTCGACGAGCAGGTTGATCAGGATGAACATGAACACGATCACCAGCAGATAGGCGACGATGATCGGCCGGTCGAGAAGGTTGATGGAATCGATCAGCAGCTTGCCCATGCCGGGCCACGCGAAGACGCTTTCGGTGACGATGGCAAAGGCGATCACCGACCCGAACTCCAGACCGATGACGGTGACGATGGGAATCAGGATATTGCGCAGCACGTGTACGCCAATGACGCGCGCGTTGCTAAGACCTTTGGCACGGGCGAATTTCACGTAATCCTGAAGCAGCGCCTCGCGCGTTCCCGCGCGCGTCAACCGGATCAGCAACGCCAGCTTGAACAATGCAAGGTTGGTCGCCGGCAGGATCAGATGCCGCCAGCCCTCGACCGAGGTGAAGCTCACCGGAATGCCGAGCAGCAGCGTGGTCGGCCCACGCCCGTTGGACGGCAGCCATCCGAGCATCACCGAAAAGACCATGATCAGCATCAAGCCGACCCAGAACGTCGGCAGCGAGAATCCCAGGATCGATCCGGCCATGATCGACCGGCCCGCCACCGAGTGCGGCTTGAGGCCGGCCCAGAGGCCGAGCGGGATCCCGAGCGCGATCGCGATCAGCATGGCGACGATGGCCAATTCCAGAGTCGCCGGCATCCGCTCCAGAATCAATCCTAGCGCCGAAGTGCTGTGAACGAACGAGCGGCCGAGATCGCCGTGCAGCGCGCCAAGCAGGAATTTGCCGTACTGCGTCCAAAGCGGCTTATCAAGCCCCAACGCGACAATGGCGTGCTCGCGCTCATTCTGGTCGGCCTGCGGGTTGATAAGGATGTCGATCGGATTGCCGATCGCATACACGCCGACAAACACCAGCACCGACATCACGAACATCACCAGTACGGCTTGTAGGCTGCGGCGAATGACGTAGACGAGCATGGCGGCTGCGTTTCTAACCGCCGGGAAGGCGGAGACAAGAGAGTACCTTAAGGGGCTAAGCCAACGCGAGTGGGCTGGATTTTGCGCGCGCAGAGAGATGCGCTCCGCGGAATGCGCGAGTCGCCTGTGTACTA
>VBDA01000013.1 GCA_005883655.1 Betaproteobacteria bacterium
GCCATCAAAGTCATCGACGGCAACGCCCGCGGCTTGCATCCGGCGACGGTCGCGGTGCTCGATCAGTTGGGGCTCCTCGGCGACGCGCAGCTAACGGAGCTCTCGGCCTGGCGGGAGCCGACCCTACGCAACTATCGCGGCATCGTCACCGGGAAGGTCTCGCCGGTGGTCGATCTCCACGCGCGCGGCTGAATTTCCCGGCATAGAAGCCTTCCGGCGGACTGAACTTACCGAGGCCGAGGCGGTCTAGGAAGCAGGCTGCCTGCCACGTCGTCCTTAAGGCACCGGACGGCTCGGCTATACTGCCGGCGGGTGTCGCGCCCACCATTTTCCGGTGAGGCGATAATAACGAATGACTCAGGGACCGCCCGCGGATGGCTGACCGCGAAGTAGATCAGCAGCTGGTCGAGCGTGCGCAGCGGGGTGACAAGCGTGCCTTCGAGCTGCTGGTATTGAAGTACCAGCGCAAGCTGGGACGGCTGCTGTCGCGGCTGGTGCGCGACCCCGGCGAGGTCGAGGACGTGACGCAGGAGGCGTTTATCAAAGCCTACCGCGCGCTGCCGAGCTTTCGCGGAGATAGTGCGTTTTATACGTGGTTGTACAGAATCGCGATCAACACCGCCAAGAACTACCTGGTCGCGATGGGAAGACGGGCACCGACGTCGACCGGATTCGATCATGAGGAGGCGGAGAATTTTGAAGATGCCGAGCAGCTGCGCGATTCGGCGACGCCGGAAGACGAGCTGCACGGAAAGCAGATAGCCAACACCGTCAACAAGGCGATGGAGGCGTTGCCCGAGGATCTTCGCACGGCGATAACGCTGCGCGAAATCGAGGGCCTGAGTTACGACGAGATTGCCAACGTGATGAATTGTCCGATTGGCACGGTGCGCTCCCGGATCTTTCGGGCGCGCGAAGCGATCGCGGCCGAGCTGCGGCCGCTTTTGGGGACCGACAAGGACCGGAGATGGTGATGGGCAAATTGCAGGGTGCACCGGGCGACGATGGCGCTGCCGGTGCGATGGTGAAGGCGGAGGAGATCTCGCTGCTGGTGGATGGCGAGCTCGATGTCGAACGCATCGAGGGCGTGTGTACCCGCCTTCGAGATGCGGATTCGGTGACGACGTGGGTCTGCTACCACGTGATCGGCGACGCGCTGCGCGGTTCGAGCGCGATCATGCCGGGTTTTGCGGCCCGGTTCGCAACGCGACTGGCAGCAGAGCCCACCGTGCTGTCGCCACCGCGACGAGGACCCGCTCCGGCGGCGATCGCGTGGGCCGCTGCCGCGACCGTGGCCGCGGTCAGCGTCGTGGCGTGGGTCGCGATGACCACTCTGCCGATAGGCGACGCAAGCCTGCCGGCCGCGCTGGCAACGGCGCGGCAGGCGGCGAGCGTGCGCGCTGCCGATACCCGGCCAGCGGTCGACAACGAGTATCTGCTCGTGCATCAGGAATACTCGCCGACTACGGCCATTCAGGGCGCAAGGCCCTACCTTCGCGCAGTCGCGGCCACCGACCCGAATGCGCGCCCGTAGGACGCCGGCGGCTTCGCGCCGCCGGTTGGGCGGATGGAGCCGGCCCCTCGGTGCTGGCTGCCGCGCCGGGCTTGTCGTGGTGGCTCTGGCGGCGGTTCCGGCCGCCTATGGTCAGGATGCCGCCGCCTGGCTGCAGCGCGCGGCGGGTGCCGCGCGCGGGCTCAACTACGTCGGCACCATCGTCTATGAGCACGGCGGCAGGGTCGAGACCTCGCGTCTGGTCCACCTGCTCGAATCGGGCAGCGAGTTCGAGAAGCTGACCAACCTGGACGGTCCGGCGCGCGAGGTCATTCGCAACAATGACCTGGTCCGCTGTTACTACCCCGATGCCAAGATCATCCGCATCGAGCCCAGATCTTTCCGCAACGCCTTCCCGTCGCTGCTTCCGCAGCAGTTGAATGCGCTCGCCGCACATTATTTTTTCCGCAAGGGAGAGCTGGCCCGCATCGCAGGTCTCGAAACACAGGCTTTCGTTTTCGAGCCCAAGGACGGGCTGCGATATGGCCACAAGTTCTGGGCCGACATTGCCAGCGGCTTGCTGCTCAAGGCGCGCCTGCTCAACGAAAAGAACGAGCCGATCGAGCAATTCGCGTTCATCGACATCCAGATCGGCGCCAAGCTCGACCGCGAGCAGGTCAAACCGCCGTTCTCTTCGCTGCCGACCGACTGGCAGGTGCGGGAGTCGCCTCCCGGAGAAGTGCAGCCACAGGAAACCGGATGGGTGGTCAAGGATCTCCCGGCGGGCTTCGCCAAGGTCGTCGAAGGCTTTCGTAGGTTGCGCGGCAAAAGCGCCCCGGTCGCGCATCTGGTATTTTCGGACGGACTGGTCGCGGTTTCGGTGTTTGTCGAGCCTGTGCCGCCAACGCCACAGCCGGTCGGCCTGTCGCAGCAAGGCGGGATCAACGTTTACAGCCGGCAGCTCGACGACTACCTTGTCACGGTGTTGGGCGAGGCGCCCGGTGCCACCGTTCGACAGATCGCATACTCGGTCGCGCATCGGTAGCGCGGCGACATCTTTGGCTTTTCGTTAGGAACATGGAAATGAAATTACGCATCTGGACAACGCTCGGCGCGCTGGTCGGCGTCCTCTGGTTCTCTCCCGCCGTACCCGCGCAAGTGGGAAAAGGCTTGCCCGACTTCACCGAGCTCTACGAGCAGCAGGGCCCGGCAGTGGTCAGCATCGATGTCACCCAAAAATCCCGCCGCTCGGTCATGCCCGAGCTTTCCGAGGACGATCCGTTTTACGAATTCTTCCGCCGCTTCGGGCAGATACCGCGAAACACTCCGCGGCCCCGTGATTTCGAGCAGCAATCGACCGGGTCCGGGTTCATTCTGTCCGCGGACGGTTATATTTTGACCAACGCCCATGTCGTCGATGAGGCAAGCGAAGTCTCGGTCAAGCTGACCGATAAGCGCGAGTTCAAAGCCAAGGTTATCGGGACTGACAAACGCACCGACGTTGCGCTGCTCAAGATCGAGGCCACCGGGTTGCCCAAGGTAACCATCGGCGATCCTGAAAAGCTCAAGGTGGGTGAATGGGTGGCCGCGATAGGCAAGCCATTCGGACTCGAAAACACCATCACCGCGGGCATTGTCAGCGCCAAGGGTCGCGAGCTGCCGAACGAAAACCTGGTGTCCTATATCCAGACCGATGTTCCGATCAATCCCGGCAACTCCGGTGGCCCCTTGTTCAACCTGAAGGGCGAGGTCGTCGGTGTCAACTCGATGATCTACAGCAGGACCGGCGGGTCCATGGGTCTCGCATTCGCGATTCCGATCGACGTGGCGATCAACGTCACCAAACAAATACAGGAGAAAGGGCGTGTGACGCGCAGCCGGATCGGGGTTCAGATCCAGGAAGTCAGCCGCGAAACCGCCGATGCATTCGGTCTTGCCAAGGCCAACGGGGCCCTCGTCAACTCGGTTGAGAAGGGCGGCCCGGCCGACAAGGCGGGCATCGAGCAGGGCGACATCATCGTCAAGGCGGATGGACGCAACGTGAGCTCTTCCGCCGAGCTGCCGCGCATTATTACTGCGGTCAAGCCGGGCACCCGCATCGTGTTGCAGGTCTGGCACAAAGGTGCAGTCAAGGATGTCAACGTCACCGTTGCGGAACTGAAGGAAGACGAAGGCGCCAGGCCCGCGCGGCGGCCAGCGCCCGGAAAGGACAAGGAAAAGGCCAAGCCCAACCGCATGGGATTGGTGTTATCCGATTTGAGCGAAGAGCAGAAAAAAGAGCTCGAGATCAAGAGCGGCGTCGGTGTCGAGGAAATCAGCGGAACGGCGCGCGGCGACATTCAGCCCGGCGACGTTATCCTCGCCCTCATCAGCCGTGGCACGACCATCGAGGCAAAAAGCGCCGAGCAGCTCAACGCCCAGATCGCCAAAGCGGAAAAAGGCAGCTCGGTGACCTTTCTGCTCAAACGCGGCGAGCGCCAGTTTTACTCGACGATCAAGCTGGGCAACGGCGGCGAGTGAGGCGTGTTGACAACGCATCGGCGGTGCCCGAGGCGATAGAACGGCGGCGCCTGACGCTGCTCGTCCGCGCCTATTGCCACCTGTGCGACGACATGCGCGACGCGCTGGCACCCCTTGCGGCGAGTTTTGGATGGGCGATCGATGAGATCGACATCGACGCCGACGCTGCGCTCGAAAAGCAGTGGGGCGAAAGCATCCCGGTCTTGCTGGTCGGGAAAAGTGAGCTCTGTCGTCACCGGATCGACGCTGCCGCGGTCACCGCATTTCTGTCCGAGCGCGGCGCGAATTCGCGCTGATGTCCGAAATCGGCTAAAATTCAAGCTGTTCCGGCGCAAAAAGCCAGCAAAAGGGGCACTTCGCGGTGCCCCTTTGTTTTGAATGGGCCGGAACCCAAGCCAATGACCTCCATGCAGCACATCCGCAATTTCTCGATCATCGCGCACATCGATCACGGCAAGTCGACCCTTGCCGACCGCTTCATTCAACGCTGCGGCGGCCTCGCCGACCGCGAGATGGAAGCGCAGGTTCTGGACACCATGGACCTCGAGCGCGAGCGGGGCATTACCATCAAGGCTCAAACGGCGGCTCTAGTCTATGTGGCGCGCGATGGCTCGAGCTACAACCTCAACCTGATCGACACGCCGGGCCATGTCGACTTCGCGTACGAGGTGTCGCGCTCGCTCGCCGCCTGCGAGGGTGCGCTGCTGGTCGTCGACGCATCGCAGGGTGTGGAAGCGCAGACCGTCGCCAACTGCTACACGGCGACCGAGCAAGGCGTGACGGTGGTCCCGGTGCTGAACAAGATCGACTTGCCCTCGGCCGACCCCGACCGGGTCATCACCGAGATCGAGGACATCATCGGCATTCCCGCCCACGATGCGATTCTTGCCAGCGCCAAGACCGGCGAGGGCGTCGACGATATCCTGGAGGCGGTGATCGAGCGCATCCCGTCGCCAGTGGGCGATCCGCTCTCCCCGCTGCAGGCCCTGATCATCGATTCGTGGTTCGACAACTACGTCGGCGTGGTCATGCTGGTGCGGGTGATGCAGGGGACGCTCAAGCCGCGCGACAAGATTCTGCTGATGGCGACCGGCGCGCTTTACAACTGCGAGCAGGTCGGCGTTTTCACGCCCAAAGCGGTCGCCCGTGACGAACTTTCGGCGGGAGGCGTCGGTTTTATTGTCGCAGGCATCAAGGAGATTCACGCGGCCAAGGTCGGCGATACCGTGAAGCTGGCCGCGCGGCCCGCGGCATCGGCGCTGCCGGGTTTCAAGAACGTGAAGCCTCAGGTGTTTGCCGGCCTCTACCCGGTCGAGTCCAATCAGTACGAGTCACTGCGCAACGCCCTGGACAAGCTCAAGCTCAACGACGCATCGCTTTACTACGAGCCGGAAGTATCGCAGGCGCTGGGATTCGGTTTCCGCTGCGGCTTCCTGGGCCTCCTGCATATGGACATCGTGCAGGAGCGGCTCGAGCGCGAATACGACATGGACCTGATAACGACCGCGCCGACGGTCATCTATCAGGTGCTGCTTCGCGATGGAACGCTGCTGGAGATCGAGAACCCGTCGAAGCTGCCGGATCTCTCCCGGGTAGAGGAGATCCGCGAGCCGATCATCACCACCACCATCCTTACGCCGCAGGAA
>VBDA01000014.1:0-6239 GCA_005883655.1 Betaproteobacteria bacterium
ATTCGTCTCCTTGCTTACGGAGAAGATCCCGTTCTATGGCGTTCGGCACAGTGTCAAACCCGGCTTAACCGGTTGGGCGCAAGTGCGCTATACCTACGGCGCGAACGTGGAAGAATCTATCAAGAAGCTCGAGTACGACCTCTACTATGTGAAGAACCACACTCTGCTGCTCGATATTCTTATCCTGTTCAAGACCGTTAGGGTGGTCATGCTCGGCGAGGGTGCACGCTGATCGACGCATACCGCGGCTCCCTTGTCCGGAACCGGCAAGGCAGCGATGGCGGGGACGAGTGCGCATCGTTGGGCGGGGAGGGCTGTAAGCCGCGGTCCCGTAGGGACGGGACACGACGCAGCGTGGCCTTAGCCGAGTCGACGGATCCGCGCTAAAGTCAAACATTTCCCGCCCATCCTTTACCCTCCCGTGACAGCAAGCAACCTCCTTACCGCGGCGATATGGAGCTACGGCGTGGCAGGTGCCGGCTTCCTCGCGTTCGCGTTGCGCATGGCACTGGGCTGGCGCGGTGGACCACGTGCAGCGCTACTGCTGTCGGCGATTATTGCCAGCGCGCTGTGGGCGGCGTGCGAAGTCACGGTGGCCATCTGGCCGAGTGTGGCGACCTTGATCGTAGCCAATGGGCTGGACGCGCTGCGCTACGCGCTGTGGTTCGGGTTTCTGTACGGCCTCGTCAGCACGACCCGCCGAAGCGCTGTGGAGGCCAGCGCCAAGCTGGTGCGTGCGCCCTGGTGGCTCATCGTCGCCGTGGCTGTCGCCCTCATCGCGAGTGTCGCGCTTCCTGGCCCGGAGCCGCTGCGCACGCTCTTTGGGGTTCGTGCCGGCATCGTTGTCTATGGCATGCACCTCGGGCTGGCCGTCCTTGGGCTGGTACTGGTCGAGCGTCTGCTGCGCAGTTCCGCGCCGCATGCGCGCTGGGCGGTGAAGCCGCTTTGCCTGGGGCTGACCGGAATTTTCGGATTTGATTTGTTCTATTATTCCGACGCCACGCTGTTCGGCCGTCAGGATCTGAACATCTGGGTGGCGCGGGGCATCGCGCACGCCCTGGTGCTGCCTTTTATTGGCATTGCGGCGGCCAGGAATCCGCTGTGGACGATCGAGATGCACTTGTCGCGGGACGCAGTGCTGCGCTCGAGCGCGCTGCTGGTGTCGGGCCTGCTCCTTCTCGCCGTTGCTGCAGCGGGGTACTTCCTCCGCTACGTCGGGGGGGAGCTGGGCAACGCATTGCAAATCGAGTTTCTGTTCGCGGCGCTACTAGTCTTTGCATTGGCAGTGTTCTCAGGCAGCTTCAGGTCCAAGCTGAAGGTCTTTGTCAGCAAACACTTCTTCGCGTACCGCTACGACTACCGCGAGGAGTGGCTACGGTTTACCCGGACATTATCGGCAGACAGTTCGCCGCAGGGTATCCAGCAACGCAGCATCCATGCGCTCGCCGACCTGGTCGAGAGCCCGGCTGGTGCGCTCTGGTTGACGCACGGCGACCAGTCCTTCCGGCCGTCCGCGCGCTGGAACATGTCCGCCGTGAATGCCGTGGAACCGGTGGATGGCTCGCTGGGCAGGTTTCTGGAGCGCACCGGTTGGGTGATCGATCTCGCCGAGCATGCCTCGGCACCCGAGCGCTACCGCGACCTTTCGATTCCCGAATGGCTCGTCTCGCTTCCGGGCGCGTGGCTGGTGGTTCCGCTTCCGGCCCCCGCCGGCCTCGTGGGATTCGTCGTGCTCGTCACGGCCCGTGCCTCGATCAAGATAGATTGGGAAGTGCTCGATCTGCTGAAGACCGCTGGCCGACAGGCGGCAAGCCATCTCGCTCAGATCCAATTGACCGAGGCGTTGCTCGAAGCGCGCAAATTCGACGCATTCAACCGCATGTCAGCATTTGTAGTCCACGACCTGAAGAACCTCGTGGCACAGCTTTCGCTAATGCTTCGGAACGCGGAGCGACACCGCAGCAACCCTGCGTTCCAACGCGACATGCTCATGACGGTGGGCAATGTTGTCGAGCGCATGAACAAGTTAATGCTGCAGCTGAGGACCGGGGCGAAGCCGGTCGAACAGCCGCGGTCGGTGGATCTCCAATCGGTCATCCGCAGCGCCTGTGCGGCCAAGTCGGACCAGAACGCGTCGATCGACATGGACCTGGCCGTGGGGATCTATGGCGTGGGTCACATGGACCGACTCGAGCATGTCATCGGGCATTTGGTGCAAAATGCACTCGATGCAACCACCGGCAGGGGGCGGGTTTCGGTGCGGTTGCGCCGCGACGACAACACCGCGGTTATCGAAGTCACGGACAGCGGCGTCGGCATGACACCCGAGTTCGTCCGGGACCGATTGTTCAAGCCTTTCCAGACGACCAATGCGGCGGGCATGGGCGTCGGCATGTACGAGAGCGCGCAATACGTGACGGGCGTTGGCGGGCAGATCCTGGTCGACAGCACTCCCGACGTGGGGACTCGGGTTCGTGTAGTGTTGCCACTTGGGCACGACACCGCCGCGCCTACAATGGAGCCTAAAGAAGCCGCATGAACGAAACGCGTACTCGCTTGCTCATCGTCGAGGACGACCTGGCGCTGCAGAAACAGATGTGCTGGGCATTCGACCAATATGAAACGATCGTTGCCGGCGATCGCGAATCTGCGATGGCGATGGTGCGTCGCCATGAACCCGCGGTCGTGACGATGGATCTCGGTCTTCCGCCGCACGCTGACGACCCGAGCGAGGGCTTGCAGCTGCTCGAGGATCTCCACGGGCTGGTACCCGATACCAAGGTGATCGTTCTTACCGGCCAGAACGACCGCGCGAACGCGCTCAAGGCCATCGCTCTGGGCGCGTACGACTTCTGCGAGAAGCCGTTCGAGCCGGTCGTCCTTACGCTGATGATCGAACGGGCATTTCGCGTCTACGCCTTGCAAGAGGAGAACCGGCGCCTGCAGGCCCTGCAGCACGCGCCGGCGATGGCAGGGATCGTCACGCGCGATCCCGGAATGCAGAAGATCTGCCGCACGGTGGAGAAGGTCGCCCCGACTTCGGCCACCTTGCTGATCCTCGGCGAGTCCGGCACAGGCAAGGAGCTGCTCGCCCGCGCGTTGCACGAACTCTCGCCGCGGCACGGCAATCGGTTCGTCGCGCTCAATTGTGCGGCAATACCCGAAACGCTCCTCGAAAGCGAACTGTTCGGATACGAGAAGGGCGCTTTCACCGGGGCGGCAAAACAGACCCTTGGCAAAATCGAGACAGCGCATGGCGGAACGCTCTTCCTCGACGAGATCGGTGACTTGTCGCTCGCCCTGCAAGTGAAGTTGCTGCGCTTTCTTCAGGAGCGCGTGATCGAGCGTATCGGAGGACGTCAGGAGATCCCAATCGACGTGCGCATCGTCTGCGCCACCAATCAGAATCTCAAAGACTTAACGGCGGCCGGCAAGTTTCGCGACGATTTGTACTACCGATTGGCCGAGATCGTGCTGGAGGTCCCGCCGCTGCGTGCACGCAAGGGCGACGCGGCACTGCTGGCTCATACATGCATTCACCGGTTCGGGGCCGAGCAACGGCGGGGCTCGATGACGCTGCTTCCCGATGCAGTCGCCGTCATCGAATCCTATGCCTGGCCGGGAAACGTGCGCGAGCTCGAGAACGTCATGCGGCGGGCGGTGATCATGGCCGATGGACCGAGAATCAGTGCCGCGGATATCGGGATCGCGCCGGAGTTGCAGGAGACATTGCAACTCAATTTGCGCCAGGTGCGCGACGAAGCCGAGAAGAACGCGGTGCTCCGGGTTCTCGGCAGAGTCAATGGTAATCTTACCAAGGCTGCCGACCTTCTCGGTGTCAGCCGGCCCACGCTCTACGAGCTCATTCACCGGTTCGGACTCAAATGAGGCGCACCATGGCCCCGCCGGCGTCCCGACCGACGAAAGTGATACCCAAATGAAGCGAGTCTGGCTGAACACTCTGGTCAACGTCTGGTTCGCCGCCGGCGTCTGTGTCGTGCTGCTCGCCGCCTGCGGGCGCGATTCGCCCGAGACATTGGTCAAATCGGCGAGACAGTATCTGGCCAAGGGCGACTCAGGCGCTGCGTTGATCCAACTCAGGAATGCGCTGCAAAAAGCGCCGGATGACGCCGAAGCGCGATACCTCCTCGGGACTGCCCTGGCCGAGCGCCGCGACTCCGCGGGCGCGGTCAAAGAGCTGCGCATGGCGCTGCAGCTGGGCTATCCGGCGGACACAACACTGCCGGCACTGGCGCGCGCTCTCATCGCTGAAGGGGAAGCCAAGGAACTGGTCAGCGAGTTCGACAGCACAACACTTGGCAGTTCGGACGCGCAAGCGGCGTTCAAGACGACGATCGGCAACGCCCAGCTCTCGCTCGGCAAACTCAAGGACGCAGAAGCCGCGTTCAACGCTGCACTCGCCGCCAAAGCCGATTATGCAGATGCGCTTCTGGGCATCGCGATACTGCGGGCCGGGAGTGGAGACATCGAAGATTCCAGGAAGATCGTCGATGCGGTCCTCGCGCAGCCGCAGGCGCCACCGGAGGCATCGCTGCTCAAGGCGCGGCTTCTCGTTGCCGAAGGCCAAACCGATTCGGCAACTGTTCTCCTGACGAAGGCGCTGGACGCGAAGCCCGATTATCTGCAGGGTCGCTATCTCCTCACTTCACTGCTGATCGGTAAGGGCGATCTCGAACAGGCAACCAACCAGGTCGGCGCCATTCGAAAAATATCGAAGCTGGATCGTCAAGCCTATTACTTCGAGGCGCTCATTGCGTCGCGACGCGGCGACCTTCCCGCCGCTCGCGAGGCGATCCAGCAGGTGCTCAAGGGGGGGATTGATTACGTGCCGGGCCTGCTTCTCGCCGGCGAGATCGAGTTTCGCGCCAAGCAATACAATCAGGCGCTGGACTATTTGCGCAGGGCAGTCAACGGAGCACCCGACTCGACCTATGCACAGCGCCTGCTCGCAGCGACTTATCTGCGCTTGGGCAGCCCGGCACACGCTCTCGAAGTGCTGCAACCGGCGCTGGGCCGCGGTACCCGCGATCCTCAGCTTATGACGGTCGCGGGAGAGGCCTCTCTCGCCGTCGGTGACATTCCTAAAGCAGCCCAATACTTCGCGCAAACAGCCGCGCTGGACCCGAAAGACGCCGCGGCGCGGACCCGGCTCGGCCAGGTGCGGTTCGCGGAAGGCGACAAAGAGGGTGCGATTCGTGACCTCGAGGCCGCGTCGGCCATGGATCCGAACGTATCAGCGGCTGACCTTGCCCTGATCGCCAACCTCCTTCGTCAGAAACAGTTCGACCAGGCCCTTGTCGCGGTCGGCCGCCTCGAGAAGAAAGAGCCCAACAACCCGCTGGTCTACAACCTGAGGGGACTCGTCTACTTGACCAAGCGCGACGTCGGGGCGGCGCGCGAGAATTTCGAGCGCGCCCTGAAGATCCAGCCGGACTATCTCCCTGCGATCGGCAACCTTGCGCAGCTCGATTGGCTCGAGAAAAAGCCGGACCTGGCGCGCAAGCGCTACGATGCTCTGCTCGAAAAGGATCCCAAGAACGAGCAGGCATTGCTAGCGCTTACCAATCTTTTGCAATCGCTCGGCGGTGATCCCACCGAAATCGAGTCATTGCTCAAGAAGGCGGTGACGGCAAATCCACATTCGACCAATGCGCGGGTCGCGCTCGTCGCGTTCTACGCCCGACGTGGCGATGACAAGCAAGCGCTGCTTGCGGCGCAAGAAGCGAATGCCGCCTTGCCAAACGATCCTCGAACGCTCGAGCTGCTGGGGCAGGTTCAGCAGGCGACGGGCGAAGCCACACTGGCAGTCGGCACCTTCAGCAAGCTGGTGGCAGCCCAGCCGGACGCGTTGGGACCGCTCCTGCGCCTTGCCGGGGCGCTGGCGGCGGTAAAGGACTACGACAAGGCGATAGAGAAAATGCGCGAGGCGCAAAAGATCAACCCGGAGCGCTTCGAAGTGAGCCGGCAGATCGCCATCGTTTACGCCGCGGCCGGTCGCAGCGAACAAGCTCTGCTGGAGATCAAGGCTATTCAGCGGCGACAGCCTGCCGACATGCGAGGCTACCAACTCGAAGGCGACTTTTGGGGGGGGCAGCAGAAATGGCAAGAGGCGGAAGCTGCCTTCCGCGCAGCGCAGAAGCACGCGCCTGATGATGGCATGGTGGCGGTGAAGTTATATGCCACCATGACCAACGCCGGCAAAGGCGCCGCCGCCAACG
>VBDA01000014.1:6278-6861 GCA_005883655.1 Betaproteobacteria bacterium
TCTGGGCGAACGCGCCCTGCAGAAACAGGATTACAAAACCGCGGCTCGGTACTATCAGGCGGTGGTCGCCCAACAACCCGATAACGCGATGGTTCTTAACAACCTCGCCTGGGTAGCCGGCGAACTGGGCGACTCCAAGGCGCTGTCGTACGCCGAGAAAGCGTCGACGCTCGCACCGACAAACCCGGCAATCCTGGACACCTTGGGCATGCTTTTGGTGAAGAACGGCGACATGGCTCAGGGGCTCGAAAAGCTCCAGAAAGCAGCACAGCTCGCGCCGAACCAGGCTGACATTCGTCTGCATCTGGCGAAAACCCTGATCAAGGCGGGCGACAAGGCAGCCGCACGCAAGGAATTGGAAGTCCTCGCACAGGCGAGCGATCAGGCGGCGGGCAAATCCGCGACGGACGCCAAAGGCAGCGGCGCGGAACAGCAATCCCTTCAAGCATCGATCGCCAAGGCGCCACCACTAACCTGCAGCCCGGATTGCGCTGCGGAAGTTGCTGCGCTGCTGAAGACGCTGTAGCCCAATCGGTGGTCCTTCTGCCTGAAACTGCCAGGAGCGGGCGCCAGAGGGTCCGAC
>VBDA01000014.1:6917-8434 GCA_005883655.1 Betaproteobacteria bacterium
CGTCGAATTCGGAAAAAAATATCCGACGATCGGCTTCGACCTCTCCGAGAGGAAGATAGCGGCATACCGCGATTGCCATGACCCGACGGGGGAAGTGAGTCGCGCGGAGTTCGAGTCCTCATCGGGACTGCGAGTTACCACCGACGCGGCCGAACTCGGTAACGCCGATTTCATCGTCGTCGCAGTTCCGACCCCGGTTGACGACGCGCACCAACCCGACTTCGGGCCCTTGGTTGCGGCAAGCGAAACGGTCGGCCGGCACCTGAAGCGTGGCGCGACCATAGTCTTCGAATCGACCGTCTACCCCGGGGCGACCGAAGAAATCTGCGTGCCTGTCATCGAACGGTGCTCCGGACTCAAATGGCGCCGCGATTTTTTCGTCGGCTATTCGCCGGAGCGCATCAACCCGCGACTTTTTTGTCGGGTATTCGCCGGAGCGCATCAATCCGGGCGACAAGCAGCATTCGTTGGCGCAGATCATCAAGCTTGTCTCCGGCGATTCGCCCGAAACGCTCGAGAAGGTTGCCGGGATCTACGCGAGCATTATTGTCGCAGGTGTGCACCGGGCGAGCAGCATCAAGGTCGCGGAGGCCGCCAAGGTCATCGAAAACACGCAACGGGACCTTAACATCGCGTTGATCAACGAGCTTGCCCTGATCTGTCATAAGATCGGGATCGATACGACCGAGGTGCTGGAGGCAGCCGGCACGAAATGGAACTTCCTGCGCTTTCGGCCAGGACTGGTTGGTGGACATTGCATCGGTGTCGACCCGTACTATCTGACGCACAAGGCGGACTTGCTCGGCTACCACCCGCAGGTCATTCTGGCAGGGCGCCGCATCAACGACGGCATGGGCAAATATGTCGCGGATCAGACGGTGAAGCTGATGATCCAGGCCGGCTCTGCGGTAAAGGGCGCGGCGGTGAACGTGCTGGGACTGACCTTCAAGGAGAACTGCTCTGACCTGCGCAACTCGCGGGTCATCGACGTCGTTAGGGAACTTGCGTCCTTCGGGGCCTCCGTACACATCCACGACCCGGTTGCCGATCCCGCCGACGCCCTGCGCGAGTACGGCGTGCAGCTAACGCCTTGGGACGAATTGCCCCGCGCCGATGCCATTGTCTCGGCCGTGGCGCACCGCGCCTACGAGCGGTATTCGGCGGATGACTTGGTCGCCAAGCTCATGCCCAATGGGGTGTACGTCGATGTGAAGTGCCAAGCCGACGCCGTGGCGTTGCGGGCGCGTGGCATCCGGGTATGGAGGCTGTGATGACCTTCGTCACGCGCGAGCCGACGGCCATGCGGACAGCCGTTCTGCAGCTCCGCGCCAAGCCTTTGCGCTGGTTGGTGACGGGAAGCGCAGGGTTCATCGGTTCGCATCTGCTCGAAGCCCTGCTGCGCCTCGGACAGGACGTCGTCAGCATCGACAACTTCGAGACCGGACACCGCGACAACCTGGAAGAGGTGCGCCAGGCCGTCGGCGACGAGCAGTGGGAACGGCACCAGTTCCTGGAAG
>VBDA01000015.1 GCA_005883655.1 Betaproteobacteria bacterium
TGCGCGATTCGCCAGTCCCGCGCAAGGGCACTCTTCAGTAACGTGCGGTGTTCACCGGACGCGGCCTCGCCTCGGTAGACAGCCGCTATCATTTGATAGCGTAGATACCGATCGTAGATCGTTGCGTGTGTCTCGAGCAGCACGTGGGAACCGCACGCGGAAATAAGCGCATGGTGGAACTCCCAGTCATAGCGTTTCCAGATTTCTGGGTTCGAGCGGTCGCCCATCGCTATACGCTTCTCGATCTGTGCCAGTTTGTGATGAGCGGCGACGACGCGCCCTTCCCACTCCATGTCGCCGGCTTCGAACGACTCCTTCAGCGCGTGGCACTCGAGTAGCTGACGCATTGACGCGACTTGACGAAGGTTCTCCGGCGAGGTCGGCATGACCTCAAAACCCTTGGCGCCTTCCGCCTTGATCAAAGACTCCGACGACAGGCGATTCAGGATCTCGCGCAACGTGCTCACGCTCGCGCCGTAGGCTTCTTTCATGCGATCCAGGGTCAGCTTTTGTCCAGGGGCAAGTTTGCCGAAAACGATGTCGCTGCGAATGCGGCGATAAGCGCTCTCGCCTACGGGCTCGTCATCGGCAACCGCAGTTCGCGCGGTCGTTGCGACACGGGTTCCCACGGTTGCGCGCTTCGCTGCCATGGCAAGATGATATGCCGATCCCAACTGCCAGCCAATCTGGTTATTTAGTAATAATATGATAATAACTTGATTAGCATATGATACGAAGTTATTATTAGCGTACGGCACGCTGCGCCACTCGCCCTTGGTCGATGGGAGAATGTACTTGCAAGACATCTATGTCCTGAACGGGCCCAACCTCAACCTGCTAGGGAAGCGCGAACCTCACCTCTACGGCCACGAGACGCTTGCCGGGATAGAGAAGCGTTGTCACAGGGTGTGTTCGAGTCTTGGTTTGGACTTGATCTTTCGGCAGACCAATCACGAAGGCCAGTTGGTCGATTGGGTGCACGAGGCCCGCGAGCATGCAATCGGGATCGTCATCAATCCCGCCGGATACTCCTTCACGTCGGTGGCGCTGCTCGATGCGCTCAAGGCCTCCGAACTTCCGGTTGTCGAAGTGCACATCACCAACATTCATCGTCGGGAATCGATTTACCAGAAGTCGCTGGTCTCACTGGCAGCGTTGGGCGTGATCTGCGGCGTGGGTCCACTCGGATATGAGCTCGCTATCACGTCGTTGGCCGATCACCTGAAATCTACTCCTGATCGGATCGCGAAAATTTTATGAAGCCGGCTGACGGCATCCGCTTGCCGTCAGACGAACGGCCACGCCAAACATGAAGACAATACGAGGAGAAGTCATGTCGAAATTCAAGTCGGTCGCCCTTGCTGTTCTTGCAAGCGTTTCGCTCTGTGCCACGGCGCAACAGGGGCCGGTGCTGTTCTACGGGATCATGGAGTTATCCGGAACTGGAGCAACGCCGGGCAACAACTTCGACAACGGCGTCAAGCTCGCCGTCAAGGAAATTAATGCCACTGGAGGTATCCTCGGTCGCAAGATCAACTACGTTTCTACCGACACGCAAACAAATCCGGCCGTCGCAAAAGCGATGAGTCAGAAGGCCATCGACGAAGGCGCGTACGTCGTCCTCGGACCGGTCCATTCAGGGTCGATGATCGTCAGCATGGGTGAGACTCGTCGTGCGGAGATAACGAATTTCACTGGCGGGGAAGCAGCCGTAATTACGCAACAGGGCAATCCGTACGTGTTCCGGACGTCCTTCACCCAATCGACATCGATGCCAAAGCTGGCGCGCTACATCAAGGACCAGCTGAAGGCCAAATCAATCGCGATTGCCTTCACCAACAACGACTTTGGAAAGGGCGGGCGCGACGAGATGGTGAAAGCTTTGGCCGCGCAGGACATCAAGGTGCTTGCAGACATTTCGACAGATCCAGGCCAGATAGATTTCTCCGGCCCAGCTCTGAAAATAAAGCAAAGCAATGCTGATGCGCTGTTTGCCTACCTTACTGAAGAGGAGGGTGCCCGGTTGCTTCGCGAATTGAAGAAGCAGGGATTCGACAAGCCCATCATCGGCGAAACTACCATCATCGGACAGAAAGTTATCGAATTGGCCGGTAATGCGGCCGATGGAATACTGGGCCACGTCGGACTGACACCTGATGCGCCACAAGCTGCCGTAAAGGCGTTCGACGAGAAGTATCTGAAAGAATACAAGCAGCGGACCGATCATAACGGGATGAAAGGCTATAGTTCCGTCTACGTCGTTAAGGCGATGACGGAGAAGATCGGCAAATTCGATTCCAAGGCGTTGGCCGCAGCGTTGCACGGCGCGAAAATCTCGGCCAAAGACAACCCGGGGGTGTTGCTTGACGTCAGCTTCGATCAGAAGGGCGATCTCGATCGCGAAAGCTTTATCGTGAAAGTCGTTGGTGGCAAGCAACAAGTCATAGCGACGGTGCCGCCTATGGGTGCAAGATAAACGCTCGATTCGGTGCTTCGCGGTCCACTTGAATAGCGTGTTCTTGTCCTAGACCGTTCATGGAGACAGTAACGCGATTTTCGCCGCTCCATTCATATACGCGTTGCCAATGCCGTGAAAGACGCCAACGAGCCAAATGTTGCGGGTTCGGTGGAAGATAAATGCAAAGAACAGACCGATACTGAAAGTCGCGGCGAGGATCATTGTGATAGAAGGCCACGGACTCGTCGACGTGAAGTGGTAGAAGTGCAGTGGTCCAAGGGTAAAGACGACGTTCGCCGCCAGAGGCCCCCAAACACCGCCGAAGCGCCTCGTAAGCTCAGTCTGAAGAATCGCCCGATAATTGAATTCCTGGTAGAACCCCCAGAGAAACTCTACAGTGACAATCGCCGCGATCGCGGGCCAGATGCCAGGGCGTTGAAGAAAACCGAGTTGTTGGGAGTACACGGCAATAAAGATCGCGTTTGCAACGATCACAACCTGAGCGAAATAGAGCTTCTCGGTCGCAGTCCACTTTCGCCATGGAAGGAAGCCCATATCGCTGAAGCTGACTTTCGCCCACAGCCTGACGGCGAGAACCGAGAGCGCCAGGAGGAGAGGAACCCTTAACCAGACAGGCAGGGCCCAGCCCAGCCAAGTGAGGATGGGGATTCTTGGCCCCAATACGAACTCGAGGACTAGGAAGATGACGAGGAGACGAACGCCCGTTGTCGATGAATATGTGGGCGCGTCGCGTCTGTCGAAGTCAAG
>VBDA01000016.1 GCA_005883655.1 Betaproteobacteria bacterium
GCTCCGATGCAGGACGGCGACGTCGTAGTGTTCATGAATTTTCGCGCCGATCGCGCGCGCGAAATGACCAGCGCATTGACCGAGCCCGCTTTCTCCGGCTTTTCACGCAGGCGGGTGCCAAAGCTCGGCGCCTTCGTGTGCCTGACGAGCTACGGCGATGCGTTCGCGCACCTGCCGGCGGCATTCACCCCGCAGTCGATCACTCACGGCTTCGGCGAAATGGTCGCCGAGCGAGGCCTCAAGCAACTGCGCATCGCCGAGACCGAAAAATACGCCCACGTCACCTACTTCTTCAACGGCGGCGTCGAGGCGGTCTATCCCGGCGAAGATCGCATTCTGGTGCCCTCGCCCAAGGTCGCGACGTACGACCTGAAGCCTGAGATGAGCGCGGTCGAGGTGACCGACAAGCTGGTCGCGGCAATCGCAAGCGACAAGTATCACGCCATCGTCTGCAACTATGCCAATGGCGACATGGTCGGCCATACCGGCAATGTCGACGCGGCGAGGCAAGCAATCGAGGTGCTCGACGAATGCATCGGCCGCGTCGTTTCCGCGCAGCGGGCACGCGGCGGTGAAGCGCTGATCACCGCCGATCATGGCAACGTGGAGATGATGCACGATCCGGCAACCGGTCAGGCCCATACCGCGCACACGCTGAATCTGGTGCCGTGCCTCTACGTAGGACGTCCGGCGCAGATGGAAACCGGCGGCGCGCTGCAGGACATCGCGCCGACCCTGCTGGCAATGATGGGTTTGCCGCAACCCGAGGAAATGACCGGCCGATCGCTGATCCAATTCACCCAATAGACGCCACCACGGCCGGTCTTCCCGGAAAGGGAACTTGTGCCCCTTTCCCGCAGTCCACGAAGAAGACGGTGGCTCAAGCGGCGAGCGCTCGAGAGTCAAGGCTTCCCTGCTCGCCTAAGCTGGCGGCCGGGCGCGGGCCGACAGCTCTTATCGGACCCTCGTCGGCATGCTCAGATGACGCTTTGGGGAGCCTAGCGACGCGTGGCGGCTTTGTAGCTCGCAACAATTCATCACAATTCAACACGCGGCCTGCCGTTTTTCGGGGAATGAAGTCGAGATAGTCGGCGTATACTTTGAAAGCCGAGGGCCGGGCTGCGCAAGTCGCGCAATTCGGCGCAAGGGCCCTGCTAACGGGCATGTGTCTTGCACTTGCCCAGTTGGGTCAGCGCAAACGAACTAGCGAATGAGGGTAAAGATGAACGATGGTTGGAAAAAAGTGGGATGGATCGGCCTGGGTGCCGTCCTCGGGCTGTTGCTGAGCCTCAACTTCTCGGCCTTGGCCGAGCGTGACGCCCGTTTGCCGGTCCCCTACGAAGACCTGCAACTGTTCTCGGCGGTGTTCGGGCGGATCAAGAGCGACTATGTCGAGCCGGTATCGGACGACAAGCTCATCCGCGAAGCCATCAACGGCATGGTCCACGGCCTTGACCCGCATTCCGACTTTCTCGATGCCGATGCGTTCAAGGAACTGCAGATCTCGACCCAGGGCAAGTTCGGTGGCCTCGGCATCGAGGTCGGCGTCGAAGACGGAATCATCAAAGTCATTTCTCCGATCGAGGATACCCCGGCATTCCGCGCGGGCGTCAAAGCCGGCGACCTCATCATCAAGATCGACGAAACCGTCACCCGCGGCCTCCCCTTGACCAAGGCGGTCGAGAAAATGCGCGGCAAGCCCGGCACGCAGATCACGCTGGTCATCGCGCGGAAGGATGTCGATGCGCCGCTGACGTTTACGCTCACCCGCGAAATCATCAACTTCCGCAGCGTGCGGGCCAAGCTGGTCGAGCCCGGCTACGGCTATTTGCGCGTGGTTCAGTTCCAGGAACACACCGGCGAAGATGTAGCGAAGGCGATCCGCGATCTCTACAAGCAGGGCGACCTTACCGGTTTGGTGCTTGATCTGCGCAGCGACCCGGGTGGATTGCTCAATGTTTCCGTCGGCGTTGCCGCTGCCTTCCTGCCGCAGGACGTGCTGGTCGTCTACACCGACGGCCGCACACCCGACGCAAAGATGCGTCTCTCGGCGACCAAAGGCGACTACATGCGCGGGCGCGGCGACGATTATCTGAAGGACCTTCCGCCTGCGATCAAGCGCGTCCCGATGGTCGTGCTGGTCGATGGCGGCACCGCGTCGGCGTCGGAAATCGTCGCTGGCGCGCTGCAGGACCACAAGCGCGCCATCGTCATGGGCGGACAGACATTCGGCAAGGGTTCGGTGCAGACCATCCTCCCGCTCGGCCCCAACACCGGACTCAAGCTCACGACCGCGCGCTATTACACGCCGAACGGCCGCTCGATTCAGGCCAAGGGTATCGAGCCCGATGTCGCGGTGGACGATGGTCGCGATACGCCGAACCGGCTGCGCGAGGCGAACCTCGAGCACCACCTGGAAATCCCCGTTGGGGGAGCGAAAGGCGATGCGGCACTCGATACCAAGGTGGTCGTTCCCCTGCCGACGCCGGCCATCAAGGGCGACGAAAAATCCAAGGCTGCGCCGACGACCAAGTCGAACATCGAAACGCCGACGCCGACCCCGCCACGGCTCGAGTTCGGCTCCGCCGACGACTTTCAGTTGCAACAAGCTTTGCATCATCTCAAAGGACAGCCGGTGATCGCCTCGACCAAGGCTGTCGCGGCTCAGGTCAAGCCCTAGTCGATAGCGGACGCTCGAACGACACGAACGCCCGGCTTGTCCGGGCGTTTTTGTCTTGAGCGCCCGGTTTGGCCGGGCATTTTCTCCTGGGCCCCGCCTCGCCCAGGCGTTCTTGTCTTGAAGCAAGGAACGGAAGATGGACGACGCCCAACTGCTGCGCTACAGCCGTCACATCCTGCTGCCTGAGCTTGGGGTCGATGCGCAACAACGCTTCGCGACTGCTCGCGCGCTCATCATTGGCATCGGCGGCCTCGGTAATCCGGTCGCCCAGTTCCTGGCGGCAGCCGGTGTGGGAACGTTGACGCTGGTCGACGCCGACACTGTCGACCTGACCAACCTGCAGCGCCAGATCCTCTTCGACACTCACGTCGTCGGCGCCGCCAAGGTCGATGCGGCCGCGCAGCGCCTCGCCGCCATCAATCCCGAGGTCCGCATCGTGCGCGTCGCGGCACGCGTCGGCGACGACGAGCTCGCGCCGCTGGCTGCGGAAGCCGACATCGTCGTTGACTGCTCCGACAACTTTGCCACCCGCCACGCCGTCAACCGCGCCTGCGTCACCGCTCGAAAACCGCTGGTGTCCGGTGCCGCGATTCGCTTCGACGGCCAGGTCGCGGTATTCGATGCCCGTGATCCAACCCAGCCCTGCTACAACTGTCTGTTCGGCGAAGGCGACGACTTCGAGGAGACTCGTTGCGCGACCATGGGCGTGTTTGCGCCTCTGGTTGGCATCATCGGCGCGTCCCAGGCGGCGGAGGCGCTCAAGTTGCTGGCGAGCGCCGGCGATTCGCTTTCCGGGCGGCTCTTGATGCTCGACGCGCTGGCGATGGAATGGCGCGAGGTCCGCGTACTCAAGGATCCCGAATGCGCAGTCTGCGCGCCGGGCACCAACCGATGAGCGCCCTCTCGTCGGTGCACCATCGCATGCGCTCGCTCGCCGCCGTCGGGCTCGGGCTCGCCGTCCTTTTCGCGCTCGACACAAACGTGGCGCTGGCCGCCACGCCTCCAATGCGCGCGTCCGACTGGAAATCGATCAAGCAGGTGATCGCCGCCCAGCGTGCCGCACTCGTCGCCGGTGAAGGTGAAAAGGCATTCGGCTACGCGACGCCTGCGATTCGCGCGCAGTTCGGCGACGCAGACATCTTCATGGCCATGGTCCAGACGGGATACCCGGCGCTGCTCACCGCGCGCTATACCGAGTTCCTGGAAGGCGCGGTCATCGACGGACTCATCATCCAGCCGCTGCGTCTGATCGATGCGGACAACAGCGTGCGCGTCGCGCTGTACACCATGGAAAAACAGAAAAACGGAGCCTGGCGAATCAGCGGCTGCCGGATCGGCGCGTCGACAATCCAAGCCGCTCAGTGGATTGGTAAGTGGAATGAGTGGCGTAATGAGTTGGGCCCTCAGCTGCGTCCATCGATGTCGCCATTTCGGGCGATATGCAGCACCGCGTCTTCGAAACGCCTCGTGTAGCTATCCATGTCGAAGAGTGCGGATGTCCGCCTCTGACTTCGCAATCGCACAGTCAAATCCTCGAGACGCGCGCGATTGCTCACCAGCGCCAGCGCGATCGATTCGTAATCCTCGTGTGAGCTGGCGATCAGTTCCGCGAGACCGACCGCCCGCAGCTGCGATGCCGAGGCGCGCGCCGCCATGCTGCGTCCGGCAATCGTCAGCACCGGCAGACCCGCGAACAGCGCGTCGTTGACGGTCGTGTGCGAACCGAACGGATACGTATCGAGATACAGGTCGGCCAACGGGTAGCGGGCAAGGTACTGCGGCATCGGTTCATGCGGCGCAAAGATCAGCCGCTCACTCGCGATTCCCCGTCGCCTGGCCTCGTCGCGCAAATTGGACTGGGCCTCCGGATGCATGGGTCGCAGCCAAAGGACGCTGCGGTCGACGCTTGCAAGGAGTCGGGCCCAGAGGCCGAACATCTCGGGCAAGACCTTGTAAGGAGCGGCCTGCGATACGAACACGAATGCAGCTGCGGGAAGCCCATAGGTCTCGCGCGATGACGGGGGACCCGGTACACGCTCAGGGTCGCTGGGGATATAGCACTGCGCGAGCGGCAATAAACGCTCCTCGAAATTTGCCTGCTCGCTCCGAGGCGTGGTGTAGGCATCGGTGATCACGTAGTTGTAATATGCGGCACCAAGCGTGCCGGCGTATCCGAGAAAATTGATTTGCACCGGGGCGGGCCGTGCCGCAAACACGTCTGGCCGCGCGTGCGCAGTGTGGCCCGCAAGGTCAAAGAGGATCGCGATTGCATCGTCGCGAATAGCGGTACCAATCTGACCGGCGCTCATTCGCTCCACCTCGCGAAATCCGCGCGTCACCTTTGCTACCCGGGCGCGCATCGGAGCGGCGTCCGCGCTCTTGAGCGCGTACGCGTAGACGTCGAAGCGATCGCTGTCGAGTCGCTCCAGAAGCCCGATCAGCAGTCGTGTTTCCGGGTGTTCCTGAAACGCCGCCGACACAAAGCCTATGCGAAGGCGCTTGGCCGGCGAGGCGAGCTCCGCCAGCGCTACGGACTGAGCGCCGGGAGCTGCCGGCCACGCAAAGCTTCTGGCCGCCGTGCGCTGCAGCGACGGATCGTCGCAGATCGCGAGGAACGTAAAAGGAGGAACGGTCTGGCGCGGGTGCCCGTCGAGTGTCCTGACTCCTTCGACGATTTGCGCTCGCAGGAGGTCGAAGTCACCCCAGTCCGCGAACTGAAGATTGAGGTCCAGCAGTTGCGCTGCGACCTGAAGCCGACGCGGATCGAGCTCGTGCGCGCGTCGTAGGAGCGGCCTCGCCTCATCGTATCGCACCAGCTCGTAGAGTAGAAACCCCAGATTCGCGAGCACTTGCGGTGAGTCAGGTTGCAGCGCAAGCGCGCGATGGAAACTCTCTTCCGCCGCGGCGCTGTTCTGTATCGACTTCTGGCACACACCGCGGTTGTTCCAGACGTCCGCCGGCGCTTCGGGTGCACCGGCGACGAGACGATCGTATAGCCCGAGCGCTTCGCCGTAGCGCTCTTGCATGAACAGCAAATGGGCCAGATTGGTGAGCGCCGAGATCTCGCCTGGCCGTCGCTCGAGCACGTCGCGATAGCTGCGCTCGGCACGACGCGGCTCGCCGATCGCGTCGAGCTGCAAACCCAGGTTGTTGAGCAGGCTCGGATTCCCGGGCGCAAGCTTCAGCGCTCGCTCGAAAACCGCGATCGCGGCAGCCGGTTCGTTGCGCTCCGCGAACGCGTTGCCCAGAAGGAACAGCAATTCCGCATGGCGCGGCTCGAGTTGCGCCGAAGCGCGGTCGACACGCGCCTTCGCGGCGGCGACGTTCCCGCTCGCGAGCGCGGAGCGTGCTTCGGCAAGCAGGGTGTCTGCGGAAATGGGCGGGGACAAGAAGTGTCAGGTGATGTGCGGGCGGAACGCTGGTGCGCGTTTTCGGCGCGCTCATCGGGCGGCAA
>VBDA01000017.1 GCA_005883655.1 Betaproteobacteria bacterium
CGCCGAGAACATCGCGGCTTGTTTCGTCGAGCCGATCGCCGGATCGACCGGCTGCCTGGTGCCGCCGAAGGGCTATCTGCAGCGATTGCGCGACATCTGCGACGCGCACGGCATCCTTCTCGTCTTCGACGAGGTAATCTGTGGCTTCGGCCGCACCGGGTCGGCATTCGCCGCGCAGAGCTTCGGCGTCACGCCGGACCTGATGGCCATGGCCAAGGGCATCACCAACGGCGCGCAACCGATGGGTGCGGTCGCGGTCAGCGAGCGCATTCACGACACGATTATGGGCGCCGCCGCCGACGGAGCCGTAGAGTTTTTTCACGGCTACACCTATTCCGGCCACCCCGCGCCGTGCGCGGCGGGCCTGGCGACCCTGGATATCTACAAGAGCGAGGGTCTGTTCGAGCGCGGCGCCGCGCTTTCGCCATATTTTCTCGACGCGCTCTGGTCGCTCAAGGACGTGTCTGTCGTCTCCGATATTCGTGGCTACGGTTTGCTGGCGGCGATCGACATCCACGCTGCTGGCGCGCCGGGCAAGCGCGGTCACGCCTTGCAAAAGCAGCTCTTCGACAACGGCCTGCACGTCAAGGCAACCGGCGACTGCGTGATCATCGCCCCGCCGCTGATCGCGGAGCGGCAGCACATCGACGCGATGGTCGATTGCCTGCAGAAGACGCTCGCAGGGATTTAGCGCTCCGGACGCATATCACGCAACTCGCGGGCCACGCGAACTTTTCCCGAAGGAGGAAGCATGAAACGCTTGCTGACAGCACTGTTGTTTACCGCGGCCGCGGTCGCCGCCCTGCCCGCCACGGCGCAGAAAACGGTCACCTTCGCCTACCAGGACATGATGAATCCCTGGCGCTGGGTGCAGCAAAGCCAGGAAGTCGAAAAAGCGACCGGCTTCAAGATCAACTGGCGTCAATTCGGCGGTGGTGGCGACGTCATCCGCGCCATGGCGTCGGGCGACGTGCAATTGGGCGAAGTCGGCTCGACCGGCGCCGCGACGGCGATCAGCCAGGGCATGGATGTCGAGCTATTCTGGATCCTCGAGGATATCGCGGCGGCCGAAGCGCTGGTCGCGCGCAACGGCAGCGGCGTCAATACCATCGCCGATCTCAAAGGCAAGAAGATCGGCACTCCCTTCGTGTCCACATCGCATTTTCAGCTCTTGTATGCGATGCAAAAGGCGGGGCTGAAGGCTTCCGACGCACAAGTGCTGAACATGCGTCCGCCGGAGATCGCGGCGGCGTGGGGCCGCGGGGACATCGACGCCACCTTCATCTGGGACCCGGTGCTGTCTACTGTCAAGAAGACCGGCAAGGTGCTTATGACGTCGGGCGACATCTGCAAGGCGGGGGCCTGCACGTTCGATGGCCTGATCGTCACGCGCAAATTCGCCAAGGAGAACCCGGAGTTCATGGTCGCGCTGGTGAAGGCGCTGGCCAAGGCCGATGCCGATTATCGCGGCAATCCAAAAGCCTGGACCGGTGACGCGGCCAAGGTCGCCGCCGTTGCCAAGTGGTCCGGCGCCAAGCCGGAGGACGTCCCCGATGCGATGTCGCTCTATGGCTTTCCCAGCTTGCAGCAACAGGCGTCGCCCGAATGGCTGGGTGGAGGCGCCAACGGTGCTGCGGCAAAGGCGCTGGCGCAACAGGCCAATTTTCTGAAGGATCAGGGAAGGCTGACGTCGGTGGCGCCGGATTACAGCAAGAACGTCTCGGTGGAGTGGGTCACCCGGGCAATGAAGTAGCTGCCGGTCGAGCCACACTTTCGACATCGAAGACGGCGGCGCGCGATGCGCCGCCGTCTATTTGTGGGAACCGAAACCTTGCCCTCGCTCGACATTCGAAATCTCGGTGTTCGCTACGCGACCAACACCGGCACGGTGGAGGCGCTTTCCAACATCAACCTCGCGATGACCGAAGGCGATTTCGTGGTCGCGATCGGTGCCTCGGGCTGCGGCAAGACGACGCTCTTATCCTGCATCGCCGGCTTTCTGCCGCCCACGCATGGAACAATCGAGCTCGACGGCAAGCCCGTGACCGGCCCGGGCGCCGATCGCGGTGTGGTGTTCCAGAAACACGCCTTGATGCCCTGGCTCGACGTCGGTCAGAACGTCGAGTTCGGCTTGCGCATGCGCGGCGTTGCCGCCGCCGAGCGGCGAACCGCCGCCATGGAGCAATTGCGCCTGGTCGGTCTCGACGAGTTCGCCGATCGGCCTATCTACGAGCTCTCCGGTGGTATGCAGCAGCGCGTAGGCATCGCTCGCGCGCTTGCTTCGGGTCCGCGATTGATGTTGATGGACGAGCCGCTTGGCGCGCTCGACGCGTTCACCCGAGAGTCCATTCAGGAGCTGATACTCGACGTCTGGCATGGCACCGGAAAGATGTGCTTTTTCATTACCCACAGCGTGGAGGAAGCGCTCTTCCTGGCGACGCATCTGGTCGTGATGACGCCGAGCCCGGGGCGTATCTCGCACGAATTCGAGCTCGATTTCGGGCGCCGTTTCCTTGAGACGCGCGACGCGCGCGCAGTCAAGTCCGACCCTGAATTCATACGCGTGCGGGAGGAGGTCCTGTCGGTCATCCTGCATCGGGATGGCGCTCTCTCAACCGAGGGTCGCCGATGAGCGCCAATGAGGAAGTGACGGCGGCCTCCAATGGCGGCCAAGAGAAGGCGAGTCCGGAGACCCGCGCCGGTGCGCGCCCCAAGACGTCCGGCTACTCGACACCGGGCGAAGGTCGAAGCACTGCGATCTCCGTCGTCACCATGCTTTCGATTTTCCTGCTGTGGTGGCTCGCCAGCCACTTGGGCTGGATGCCACCGCTTTTTCTTCCCACGCCGGAAACGGTGCTCCAGCGGCTGTGGGAGTCGGCCCGAGGAGATCTCACCGATGCCCCGCTCGCCACCCACTTCGGTTGGTCGATGTTCAGGGTGTTCACCGCGTTCTTCCTTGCCTGCCTGACCGCAATACCGGTCGGCATCGCCATGGGCGTCTCGCGCATCGCCCGCGGCATTTTCGACCCGCCGATCGAGTTCTATCGGCCTTTGCCGCCGCTCGCCTACCTGCCGCTGATCATCATCTGGTTCGGCATCGACGAGCTGTCCAAGGTGCTGCTCATCTACCTCGCCTGCTTCGCCCCGCTCGCGATGAGTGCCCGGGCGGGCGTGCGGTCGGTATCCCAGGAGCAGATTCATGCCGCGTATTCGATGGGCGCGTCGAAGTGGCAAGTGATCCGCCATGTGGTGATCCCCGCCGCCATGCCCGAAATCCTGACCGCGATGCGAATTTCGATCGGCTTCGGCTGGACCACGCTGGTCGCCGCGGAAATGGTCGCCGCAACCCACGGCCTGGGCCAGATGGTCCTCAACGCCTCCAACTTCCTGCGCACCGACATCGTCATCATGGGCATCGTCGTCATCGGCACCATCGCCTACCTGTTCGATCTGCTGATGCGCTACGTCGAGCGCGTGGTCGTGCCGTGGAAAGGAAGAGTATGAAGGACCGATCCTCGGCCGGCCGCCAGGACTCGACGGCTGAACCCCGCCGGTAGCCGGTCATCGGCGCAGGGTTGACAGCGACGCCGCCCTTTGCCACGCTGGGCCCATGATTAACCGACCGCACTTCCAGCGGCTTGTCGAGCAGGTCCGCAATTTCCCGCCTTTGCCTACCGCGATCGTGTATCCGTGCGACCGCGATTCGCTGCAGATTGCATTGTCGGGCCAGTTCGCCGGCTACCTTGCCCCGGTCCTGGTCGGCCCCGAAGCACGCATCGCGGACGCGGCGGCGCAGGCGGGCCTCGATCTGTCCCGCATCGAGCGGGTCGACACGCCGGACGATCCTTTCGCCGCGGCCCAGCAAGCCGTTCTGCTGGCCCGCAACGGCGAGGTCCGAGCGCTGATCAAGGGAAGCCTCTACCCGGACGACTTGATGCGCGCCGTGGCCGCCCCGGACTCGGGGCTGCGCAGCGATCGGCGCCTCACCCATGCCTTCTTTGTCGACGTCCCCAATTTCGCGCGTCCGTTCCTGCTTTCCGACGCGGTGCTAAACATCGCACCGACGCTCGCCGCCAAGCGTGAAATCGTCCAGAACGCGATCGAGCTGGCCCGAGCGGTCGGCATAACGGCGCCTCAGGTAGCGGTGCTGGCGGCGGTTGAAGGCGTCACCGCGGCCCTGCCGGCGACCGCCGACGCGGCCGCGCTTGCCAAAATGGCGGTTCAGGGCCTGATCAACGGCGCCGTCGTCGAGGGACCCATAACCGTCGACAGCGCGCTGTCCGCCGCTGCGGCGCGCATCAACGGTATCGAATCCAAAATCGCCGGCCAGGCCGACGTGCTGATCGTGCCCAGCCTTGAATCGGGCGCGATGATGATGCAGATGGTGACCGCCATGTTCGGCGCGCTCGCCGCCGGCGTGGTGCTCGGCGCCAAGATCCCTGTCGTGCTCGCCAGCCGCAGCGATACCATGGAAGTGCGCATGGCCGCGTGTGTGCTGGCGTCGCTGGTTGCCCATTCGATGCCCGTCGTCGAAAAGCAGTCCCCGACTGCCGCCGCCAGCGGCGTTCGCGTCGCAGCCTGAACGGTAGTGCGCGCGTTGCGCGCTGCACGGTGATCGCGCGCTGCACGGTGATCGCTGCATGATGGCGCTCGTACCGCGCCATGTCCGCCCCATGTCCGCCCCATGTCTTCCCTCGCGCTGAAGCTTTTCCCGTTTCTGTCATGGCGCGACCGCATTACGCCCCTGACGCTGCGCGCCGATCTCCTGGCAGGCCTGGTCGGAGCGCTACTCGTTTTGCCACAGGCAGTGGCGTTCGCGACGCTTGCCGGCATGCCTCCGGAGTACGGCTTGTACGGGGCAATGGTGCCGGCGGTGATCGGCGCGCTCTGGGGATCGTCGTCGCACCTTGTCTCCGGTCCGACCAACGCCACTTCGCTAATGGTGTTCGCGATGCTGGGCGCGCTGGCCACGCCCTTTTCGCAGGACTACATCCAGCTGGTATTGACGTTGAACCTTATGATCGGCGTGATCAAGCTGGGCCTCGGCGTCGCCCGCCTCGGTGCGCTGGTCAACTTCATTTCGACGACGGTCATTATCGGCTTCACCGCGGGCGCCGGTCTGCTGATCATCGCCGCACAGCTGCGCAATTTCTTTGGCTTGACCCTCGCCCAGGAACCGACTTTCGCCGGCGCGATGTCGACTTTTTTCACTCATCTCGCAGACATCGATGGCTGGACAGCGGCCGTCGGCGCGGTCACGCTGGTCGCGGCGTTGGTGAACAGGCGTTTGATGCCGCGCATTCCGTACATGCTCACCGGCATGATCGTCGGCAGCGCATTCGCCTACGCACTCTCCCGCACCGGCGTGGCGAAGGTGCCGACTATCGGAGCGATGCCTTCCGCGATTCCCGGCCTGTCGTTACCGGACTTCTCCGCCGGCACTTGGCGCATGCTCGCACCGGCCGCGCTCGCCTTGACGCTC
>VBDA01000018.1 GCA_005883655.1 Betaproteobacteria bacterium
TGCCCGCGGTTTCGTTCGTGATCCCGCCCAACCCCGAGTCAGGCCATCCTGCTTATTCGACGGTAGCGGCGCTGGAGAGATTCGTCATGCAATTGGTCACCAAGGCGAAGGCCAATCCTGCGATCTGGAGCAAGAGCGCCATCCTCGTCACCACCGACGAAGGAGGCGGCTACTACGACAGCGGTTACGTTCAGATCCTCGACTTCTTCGGCGATGGCACTCGTGTGCCGTTGATCGCCATCTCGCCGTTCGCCAAACGCGGTTATGTCGACCACACCTACTACGATCATGCTTCGGTGCTTAAATTCATCGAGTACAACTGGCGACTGACCGTGCTATCCGAGGAGAGCCGCGACAACCTGCCCAATCCGGAGATGACCGCGGCCGACCCCTACGTGCCAGCCAACCGCCCTGCGGTCGGCGATCTCCTGAACCTGTTTCGGTTTTGAGCCATATCGACCCAGCGCTCCTGGAAAGCGCCTTTCGGACACGGCGCCAGGTACCGATCGAAAGCCGAACTTACCGCCCCGCACGAATGTCCATATCTTGAGACAGCGATTTCAGCTGTCGATGAATGGAGGTCTGTCATGGCCACCAGTAACCTTTTGCGTACCGGTGAAAAGGGCCCCGTCACAACCAAGGGTCACGGAACGGGAGCGTTGGGTCCCAGCGATACATCCGACAGCGGGAGCGATATCCGCGGCGGCCCGGGAGTCGTCGAGGATAGCGAGCTAGGGCTGGATAGCGGCACCTTCTCCGATCCGGGCGGCGGCAGCCACCGGACGGCGGGACCCGACATCGGCGATTACAACCTCGATGCGGACAGCGACTCGCAGGGCACGGGTGAGCGCCTCGGCGCCGGCCGGGATGCGGTGATCCGAGAGAACAACGATATCTTTCCCGATCATGTCGTAGGCCCTGACGGTGAGACGACGAGCCTTACCGGCTCGGAATTGGCCGACGAGGTCGACGAGGTCACCAACCAGACCGATGTCGAGTTTGGCCCGCGCGAGGCTCCGCGGCCGCGCGTGCCAGCCGGGCAGAAACGCGCCAAGGCGCGCCCAGCCAAGACGAAGTGAGGTGCCCGGCGGTGGCGTGTCGAAGCCAGGCGGCGCGCCGATTCAGCTCTTGCGCCAGATCCGATCCGGCAGCGCCCGGTTCATCCCCGCAACCGCAGTGGTGGTATCTTACGAGCACCGCGGCCAAATGATGAGAGACGAACCGCGGAATTTCAAACCATAAAGGAGACTTTCAAATGCGCACCTTGCCCCAAACCCACAAACATATTGCTACGGCCATATTGGCGGTCATCGCCGCCTGCGGGTCGATGGCCGCGATGTCGGAAACGGTCACCCTTACGGGCAGCAACGAAGTACCACCGGCCACGACCTCGGCGACCGGCACCGCCAATATCACGGTTGGCGCCGATCGCAGCGTGAAGGCGACCGTCACCACGACCGGCATGACCGCGACCGCATCGCACATTCACATGGGTGCAGCCGGCAGCAATGGCCCGGTCGTCGTTCCGTTCACCAAGAGTGGCGACACGTTCTCCGCCGCCCCGGATGCCAAGCTGACCGAGGAGCAGTACGCGGCCTACAAGGCGGGCAAGCTGTACGTCAACGTTCACAGCGCGAAAGATCCGGGCGGCGAGATTCGCGGCCAGCTCAAGGGTAGCTGATCCGACGGCAGCACGCGCGGATCGCACTGAGCCGGAATCGCATTTCCGCAGGCGACGTCGCTGACGGCGGCGTCGCTCCGCGGCCATATCCGGCGCGCGCTGGCGCATGAGCTTTCCATCGCCTGGCGCATTGTTTGCGTCGCTGCTTTTTGGCGCGATCGGCATGGGCGCACTCATCTACGCGCGGAAAATGTCGGCGTTCAAGCCGGCGATCCTTGGCGTGGCGCTCATGGCCTATCCCTACTTCGTGTCGGACAACAGCTTCCTGCTCTGGGGCGTCGGAATCGCGCTGACGATCGCGCTGTTCGTATTCAACGGCTGACCGTGTCGCTTGTGCCGGCGAGCCCATGGCCCAGCGCTCCGGCGCGCAGCGCATGCAGCTCGCTTTCCAGCGCCTCGATCTTTTCCACGAAACCCAGAAGTACCGAGACGGCATGCGCGTCGAGCTCGAAGTCTCTGCTCAGACGGGATGCCTTGCGCGCGACGACCACGCAATAAGACGTGAACATCCACGAGCTCGCGTTGGGATTGATGGGCGTAAGCGCGCCGTGGTCCACCAGCTCGCGCAAATCGTTGTCGGACAGCCCGGAGAGAACCAGCAGCTGAGAAAACGATACCTCGCTATTTTCGTCCAGACTCAATGCTTCGGCAGTGTCGATGTTCATGCTGCGGCTCCAAGTTTGAAGTGGGCCCGCGGATCGAAGTTCGACGATTCCGAGAGCTCGCGATACAACGAGCGCTCCCGCTCGTTGACGACCGTCGGCACGACGATGGCCACGATCGCGAAAAGATCGCCTGACTTTCCGCCCGGACGCGACAGCCCGCGTCCGGCCAAGCGAAGCTGTTGGCCGGCGCGCGTGCTCGCGGGCACCTTGAGCGAGACTGCGCCCGCCAGCGTGGGCAATTCCACGCTGGTGCCGAGCACGGCTTCCCACGGCGCGAGGGGGAGATCGACGTAAAGGTCCTGTCCGCTGGTGCGGAACAATGGGTGGGGCTGGACTTGAATGTCGAGGTAAAGGTCGCCAGGGGATGCGCCCTGCATCCCCTTGCCACCCTTGCCCGGCACCCGCAGCTTCTGGCCGTCGATCACCCCTTTCGGAATGCGCACCTTGATGCGATGTGGAACGCGATGCGCGACACCGCGTTCATCGTATTCCGCAACGCTCAAGTCGAGATCGATCTCGGTGCCGTGAAAGGCCTGCTCAAGCGTAATGCGCACCATCGCTTCGTAATCCGGCCCGGGAATCGGCCCTTCCCTGGCGCCCGCGCGACCGCCGCTGCGTCCGCGCGCGCGTCCCGTGAGCCCGGCCAGCAAATCGGCAAGATCGATGTCATCGAATGCGTTCTGACCCATCTGATCGAACGGGCTCCCGGAAGCGAAATGCTGGCTCCAGTCGGGCGGCGGTCGAAATTCCTGACCCGCGGCGTGGCTGCCGAGCTGATCGAATGCGGCGCGCTTCTCAGGGTCCCTCAGCGTTTCGTAGGCTTCGGAGACTTCCTTGAAGCTTTCCTCGGCGTTCTTTTCCTTCGAGACGTCGGGATGATATTTCCGCGCCAGCTTGCGGTATGCCTTCTTGATGTCGTCCGCGCTGGCATCACGAGCCACGCCGAGAATCTTGTAATAGTCCTTGTATTTCATGGTGAGGTCGCTTCAGTATCGGAATGGATGATCGGCAAGCGGGCCGATCGAATCGCGCTGAGCCGCTAACGCAATGGCAAAGGTTCGCGATGCAATCATTGAATCACCTCCGCGCGCAGCAGCAGCGACGGCGGGAAGGCCCTTGCGGAACGCAGCAACAAACGGGGCCCATTGTGCGGGAGACGCGCTGCCGAGAAAAGCAATCATCGGGCTCACCGATTTCTGCGCGCGGGTGACGAGCGGCGACGCCAACGCGATTGCGGCGAGCAGGGTGAGATCACGTCGCCTCATTGAATCACCTCGTCCGCGCGCAGCAGCAATGCTTGTGGGATCGTGAGACCGAGCGCTTTCGCGGTATTCAGGTTCACGGCAAGCACATATTTGGTCGGCTGTTCAATCGGGAGGTCAGCCGGCTTGGCGCCTCTGATGATCTTGTCGACATACACGGCGGCATGCCGGTATGTCTCGACGACATTCACGCCGTAGGCAAAAAGCCCACCGGCTCCGACGAACTGCTTCGCGGCGCCTATCGTAGGAAGACGGTGCTGAACGGCGAGCCGGGCGATCTCGCCATAATGAACGACGAGTAGAGCATCGGTTCCCATCATAAGCGCATCGGTCTTTTCCTTTGCCATCGTAGCCAACGCGCTGGCGAGGTCGTTCGGCTCTCGGATGCCGAAACGATGCACCCGCATTCCGAGCGAGCCGGCAGCATCGTCTACAGCTCTTGCACCTCCAACTGTAACAGCGCCTATCTGAGTCCCGGGAACATAGAGGAGTCCGACACGAGACGCTTTGGGAATGACTTCCCTCACGAGTTGGAGCCGCTTCAATGTTAGGTCGAACTCCAGAATCGAATTCCCGGTCAGGTTCCCACCCGGGCGGGCGAGGCTTGCCACGAGCCCGCTTCGTACCGGGTCCCCGACTGCCGCCATGACAATGGGAATGGTCGTCGTCGCCTGCTTCGCCGCCCGGCTGCCGGGCGTACCGTGCGTCACGATCAGATCGACCTTCGCGCTTACCAGCTCGGCTGCGAGTTTCGGCAGCCGATCGAAGTCCTCATCGGCCCACCGGTACTCGATAACCAGATTCTTGCCTTCTTCGTAGCCGAGGTCCCGCAATCCCTGACGCAACGCGGCAATCTGGCTCGCCCAGCTCGACGCGTTGGCGATTCCTAGGAAGCCAATGCGGTAAACCTTTCCAGTCTGCTGCGCCTCAGCCGCGCTTGACGCGGCGAAGACGACTAGCGAACCAATTAGAAACGTCCGCCTATTGATCATTGAATCACCTCGTCCGCGCGCAGCAGCAGCGATTGCGGGATTGTGAGGCCGCCGAGTGCTTTCGCAGTCTTGAGGTTGATCACGAGCTCGGCGCCGCTTGACGCTATTGCTGCCCGTCGGTCCTTCACCGAAATTCCTATTCGAGAATGGATAGATCAAGTCTCGGCTGCTGCACATCAGTCTAGCAGCGAAGCGTAATCGCGAGTATCGAAACGCGCCGGTAATGGACCTCGCTTACCCGCGTGCCCTCTCTTGCGCATGTTCATGCTGCGCTATGCTTCGCTCTTTGCCCGCCGCGAACTCGCATGGACACTTTGTCGCAGATCGGCCGCACGCCATGGATCGGCCAGCCGCTACGCCGTCTCGAAGACGATCGCCTGCTCCGGGGTCAGGGTTGCTTCACCGACGATTTTTCGGTTCCGGGTCAGACGCACGCATGGTTCGTGCGGTCTCCGCATCCCCACGCCCGTATCCGCGCGATCAGCACTGACGCCGCACGCGCTGCGCCCGGCGTGATCGCCGTCCTCACCGGCGCCGACGCGGTAGCCGATGGTCTTTCGAGCATGCCGTTCATGCATCTCCACAAGCGCCCAGACGGCTCACCGATTGTCGCGCCGCCGCGCCTGCCATTGACCACCGATAGCGTGCGCTTCGTGGGCGACGCGGTGGCGATGGTCATCGCCGAGACGCGCAATGCAGCCAAGGATGGCGCCGATCTGGTCGAGGTCGACTACGAGCCGCTGCCCGCTGTCGTGTCCGTCGAGCAATCCGCCGCGGGCGATGCGCCTCAGGTCTGGCCACCGGCGTTCACACCCGAGCAAGGCAATATCGCTGCGTACTACCGCCATGGCGATATCGGCGCCGTCGATGCGGCCATGCGCGCTGCTGCGCACCGGACGCGCATTCGCCTGATCAACAATCGCGTCGTTGCACATCCGCTCGAAGTCCGCGGCGCGCTGGGAGAATATAATGCCGGCACCGACCTCTATACGATTCACGCGCCGGTGCAAGGCGTGCACCGTGCACGAGCTGACGCCGCCATCTCGCTCGGCGTTCCCGAAGCCGAGGTCCGGATGGTGGTCGATGACCTTGGCGGAGGCTTCGGCGCGCGTGCCTACGGCTATCCCGAAAATGTCGCCGTCGCGTGGGCAGCGCGACGTACCGGCCGGCCGGTGAAGTGGCTCGCCGACAGAACCGAGCTTTTTCTTTGCGACGTGCATGGCCGAGATCAGGTCTGGGAAGGAGAGCTCGCGCTCGACCAGGATTACAAGTTTATCGCCATGCGCGTTCGCTCACTCGCCAACGTGGGCGCATATCTTTCCTTCTACGGTGCGGCGGTGCCGGCAATGTCCGGCGCGCGGGCGTCGAACGGCTGCTATGACATTCCGCTCGTCGATCACGAGGTGCGGATGCTGTTTACCAATACCGCGCCGGTCGATGCCTACCGCGGCGCAGGCCGCCCTGAAATGGGCTTCCTGATCGAGCGCCTGGTGCACAAGACCGCGCTCGAGCTGGGCCTCGATCCGATCGACCTC
>VBDA01000628.1 GCA_005883655.1 Betaproteobacteria bacterium
CCTGTTTCTCGCCCTGGACAAATGGTCGACTGCGGGGATTGCGCCACCGACCAGCAGGGTGCCCAGGCTATTCAACGGGACGATGACGCTGCCGGCCAACACCGGCTTCCCGACCAACATCCCGGATCCCTTCATGGAGACGCCCAACGGCAAAGTCACTTACACCGGTCTCAAGTCGACCCGGTACCGTTACGTTATCGGAGAGAGCTTTTATACGAGCGGTATTCCTAGCATCTTTCCGCCCGTGATTACGCCGCCGATCGAGATCAACACCGCGGTCCCGATCGTTTCGGTGAACGGTCCGATTTATCCGAGCTTCGTGCCGACGACTGACAGCGATGGCAATGACATCGCCGGCCTGCGGCTTGCTGACGTAACGGTGCCTCTCGCCACGTATACAGGTTGGGGACTGCGGAGCGGGGTCTGGGCCAACGATGGCTGCGAGTCGTCCGGGCAGTTCATCCCGTTCGCTACAAACGCGACTACTCGCGCTGCCAGCGGCGACCCGCGTCCGTCGGTTGCCGAGCGCTATCCGACGTTCGATGCCTACGACAACCAGGTGAAGTCCGCGATGAACACCATGATCCAGGATCGCACGCTGCTGTGCGAGGACGGCAGCTCCGAGCTGGCGCGACTCCGCCAGGCGGGCGTGACCCGGGGCGTTCCGAACCCGCCAGCGTCCTTTGCTCCGTACTCTTTTGCGCTGGCAAATTCGAGCGTGGCTTCCTCACAGAGCACGCTCTCTCCTTCCCGGATACCTGCAATGTCGCGTGCAACCTCATTATGATATCCGGCACCGATGGGGCCACCGCGGCCGATTCGCAGATTACCGGACCGATGAGTGCGACCCTGCGAGCGAGCCAATCCGGGAACACCAGGAGCGGTCGCTTGTACAAGCTGGCACTGCAGTGCTCGGATCCGGCGACCAATTTGTCCGCAATCAAGGCGGTTGCAGTCACCGTTCCGAACGTTCCGGCGAACTAGTAATCTCTGTGAGCTGACCCCCTCGCCGAGAGGGCCAGGCGATCTTGAGCTCATGAGCGCCAGCTTTGGCTGGCGCTCTTTTTTTAAGCCCGACGCTCTTTAGCTATTGAGAATTGTCTGTCATTCGTAAGGTGGCTCTCTCAATGTCCTGGAAACTGGCACAGCGCGAAAACCGAATAGCCGAGTCTTTCTATTCTTTCACGGCCGCCCAGATCAGGCAGGTCGACCACGAAAGCGCAGCCGACGACCGATCCGCCGGCAATGCCGATCAGCGTGAGCGCCGCTTCAGCCGTGCCGCCGGTTGCAATCAGGTCGTCGACGAGCAGCACCTGCTCGCCGCGTTGAATCCCGTCGGTATGCAGCTCCAGCCGGTCGGTGCCGTACTCGAGGTGATAGTCGTGCCCGAAGTTTTCGGCAGGTAGCTTCCCCTGTTTGCGGATCGGCACGAAACCGACATTCAAGCTGTAAGCGAGTGCGGCACCGACAATGAAGCCGCGCGATTCGATCGCCGCGATCTTGTCGATCGCGCGGCCGCGATATGCCCCAGCGAGCTTCTCGACGACCGCGTGAAAGCCATCCGCGTGTTTGAGCAGTGTCGTGATGTCGCGAAACAGAATGCCCGGCTTGGGAAAGTCGGGGACAGTCCGGATCAGCGACTTGATGTCGATGTCCTGCGTCACGTGGGATCGCTCACGACCCGGCATAGCTTCGCCGCGCTCCGCCCGACGATGGGCTACTTCTTGAACTGAGACGATGCCTTCTCCAAGGCGTTTTTCATCGACGCCCATGCCGCGTCCGTCCCGGCCCGCATGTTCTGCCACGCCGATTCACTGGCCGTGCGCAGTTCCTGCAATTTCTTTTGCGCGGCGTCGCGGCTGGCACGCATTGCCTTGAGTTGCTCCTCGTACTTAGTCCGCGCGTCGGCGCTCATCTGGGCGCTTTTGGCTCTCAAGCTATCGACCTCAGCGTCCCATTTCCTGATTTGCGATTCCATCATCGCAAAGTATTCATCTTTTTTGCTCATGGTGAGACTCCTTTTCAGATGACCTCGAATAGCCCCGCGGCGCCCATACCTCCGCCGATGCACATGGTCGCCACCACGAGCTTAGCACCGCGGCGCTTGCCCTCGATCAACGCGTGCCCCGTGAGCCGCGCGCCCGACACGCCGTAGGGGTGACCGACCGCGATCGCGCCTCCGTTCACATTGAGGCGACCGTTGGGTATTCCCAGCTTGTCGCGGCAGTAGATCACTTGTACGGCGAATGCCTCGTTGAGCTCCCACAGCCCGATGTCGTCGATCTTCTTGCCGGCGCGCTCGAGCAGTCGCGGCACCGCGAAGACAGGGCCGATGCCCATTTCATCCGGTTCACAGCCCGCCACCGCGAAGCCCCGGAAAATTCCCAGGGGCTGCAGGCCCTTTTTAGCCGCGACCCGATCGCTCATCACCACGCACGCATGACACCTCCCGGCAGCGCAGGCTTGATCCTGGCCACACCGTCGTAAGTCGTATCAGCGCGGATGCCTTCGTCGGCCGCAACCGTGGTTTCCTTGGTAAACAAGCGCGCCGACTCCTTGTCGGCCACGCCCATGGTCACGGTCAGCGGCACGATCTCGGCGTCGAATTTTCCTGATGCCGCGGCGGCTGCGGCACGTTGCTGACTTTGCGCGCCATACTCATCCTGCTTTTCGCGCGAGATGGCATAGCGCTTTGAAACGTTCTCGGCCGTCTCGAGCATGGTCCAATAAATCTCGGGCTTGTGTTCCAGCAGCCAAGTCTCCTGCAACATGTGCTTGTTGGACTCGTTCTGCACGCACGATATCGATTCGACGCCGCCGGCGACAAAGATCTCCCCCTCGCCTGCCATCACCCGTTGCGCGGCCATGGCAATCGTTTGCAAGCCCGACGAGCAGAAGCGGTTGATCGTCATTCCGGGCACACTGACGGGACAACCTGCGCGCAACGCAATTTGCCGCGCGATGTTGGAGCCGGTCGCGCCTTCGGGAAACGCGCACCCGATCAGGACATCGTCGACTTCGGCCGGGGCGAGCTTCGCGCGCTCGATCGCGTGCTTGACCACGTGGCCGCCCAAGGTCGCGCCGTGAGTCATGTTGAACGCGCCGCGCCACGACTTGGCGAGGCCGGTGCGTGCGGTGGAGACGATGACTGCGTCGGTCATGATGGGATCTTCGCTTTCAAAGTTGTCGTCAGCCGTTGAAGGTCTTGCCTTCCGCCGCGAGCTTGGCCAACAGTGGCGCCGGCTGCCAGAACGCCGGATCTGCGTGCGCATTTGCCGCCAGGCGCGCCATGCTGCGCACGACGTTGTAGAGACCCAGCATGTCGGCGTACAGCATGGGCCCGCCGCGATACAACGGAAAGCCATAGCCGGTCAGATAAACCATGTCGATATCGGACGCGCGCTGGGCGATGCCCTCCTCGAGAATGCGTGCGCCTTCGTTGACCAGCGCGAGTATGCAGCGCTCGACGATCTCGGCATCGGCGATCTTGCGCGGCACCGTACCAATCTCCTTGCGATAGCCGCCGATCAGTTCGTCGACCGCTGGATCGGGGATAGCGTCGCGCTTGCCCGCTTCGTAGCGGTACCAGCCCAGTCCGGTCTTCTGGCCGAAACGGCCCAGCTCGCATAGCCGGTCGGCGATCTTCGAGTAGACGACGTTCGGCTTTTCGACATAACGGCGCTTGCGGATATACCAACCTACGTCATTGCCCGCCAGGTCGCTCATGCGAAACGGCCCCATCGCCATGCCGAAAC
>VBDA01000019.1 GCA_005883655.1 Betaproteobacteria bacterium
CATACCGTTGATGCAATAGCCGCATTGCACCGCTTGCTCGTCGATGAACGCTCTTTGCAACGGATGCAACTGGCCCGGCCCGCCGAGGCCTTCGAGCGTCACGATCTTCTTGCCGGCCATGGTAGCGACCGGCATCACGCACGAGCGCATCGCCTTGCCATCCACGAGCACGGTGCACGCGCCGCATTGGCCGAGGCCGCAGCCAAAGCGCGGCCCGTGCAGGCCGAGGTCGTCGCGCAACGCGTACAACAGGGGCATCTGTGGATCGTCGGCGGTGATCGCCACCGGCTTGCCGTTGACGTTCAGGGTCATCTTCATCGCGGCGCCTCCTCGTCGGACCGAACTACCCATTGTCACCGTATGGCCAAACCTTGGGAAGACAGGTTGGCACGAATTCCAAATGTTGCAGCGCTCTATCGCGCGTGCGGATCAGGATTCCCGATCGGCAAGCCAGTGCTGGGATATAGTCGATTCGCCCTCGACCATAAACTGTTTTGCGCGCTGCCGGATCTCACGATCGGAAACACTGGCACGTTCGTGTTGGCGCAGGTGCTCGATCCACGATTCGTCCATGAAGCATTCGACGAAGCGCGCAGTGTCCGCTGAGTCATGAAAGAGCTCCCAGAAATACGCGCCGTTGCGGCGACGCATTTCGCGCACGGCCTGCATGGCGGTGACGAATTGGGCACGCTTGGAGGGTTGAACGCGGTATTCGATCGTCACCATGACCGGCCCGCTGTCGGGTTCAGGGGTCTCAGCGAGGACCGGTGCCGGCCAATCCAGCGTGGGCCTGAAGTCGAGTACCTGGTGTTGCCCAAGCTTGAATCTCCAGGTCAGTCCGATGGCGGCGACCATTCCGAGGGCCGCGATCGTCAACGCGGCGGGAATGCCGATGTGCGTTGCGACCTGTCCCCACAAGATGCTGCCGAGCGCCATCCCGGCCATGAAAACGACGAAAAAAGAAGCCAGTCCACGGGCACGCACCCACCCAGGCAAGGTCATTTGGGCGGTGACCTGCAGCGCGGACAGAATCGAGATCCAGGCGACGCCGGTGGCGAGCATCGCCACCGCCAGCAGGCCAATATTCTGCACGTACGCGAGCGCGAGGGCGGCGAGCGCGTAGAGCGCGCTCGAGCCTGCCACCAGCGCATCGCGCGAGATCCTGGCCCGCACCCGGGGCAGCAGCATGGCTCCGACCACCGCGCCAATGCCGATGCAGGTCAGCAACAGACCGTAGATTTCCGGGCCCCGCCCGAGCTCTCGCCGCACGATGAGCGGGAACAGTGACCAAGTCGCGCTGGCAAACACAAAAAATGCGCCTCCGCGGATGAGCACGACTTGCAGGGCGTGAGTATGCGTGACGAAACGCATACCCACACGAATGGCAGTCAGAAACCGCTCAGCCGGCAGCGTGCTCTTGTGGTGCTCGCGCCGCCACCGGAGCAGCACCGCAAGGATGCCGACGTACGAAAGGGCATTCAGCACAAAAACAAGCCACACACCCACCGCCGCAACCAGAACACCCGCGATGGCCGGGCCGACTGCGCGCGCTGCATTGATGGCGACGCTGTTGAGCGCAACGGCCGACGGCATTTCGTCATGCGGGACGAGCTCGGGCACGATCGCCGACCACGCCGGCAGCATGACCGCGTTGCCGACTCCGAGGACGAAGACAAATCCAAGCAGCATCCACGCAGTCACCATATCCAGCAAGGTCAGGATCCCAAGCGTGGCGGTAACAATCAACAAGTAGAACTGAATGACGATCAAGAGCCGCCGGCGATCAACGATGTCGGCCAGTGCTCCGGCCGGCAGCGCGAGCAGCATCAGCGGAAAACTGTCTGCGGCTTCGACGAGCGCCACGATCGACGGTGAGGACGAAAGCGAGGTCATCAACCAGCCGGCGCCGACATCCTGCATCCACGTGCCGACGTTCGAGACGATCGTCGCGATCCACAGATTGCGGAACAGCGCGGTTTGCAGCGGGGCCCAGGCGCCGGGCACCGCACGGACGGGCGCCGATGCTTGCGTCTCGGTGGATGGTGCGGGCTTCATCCGGGAACGATGCCAACATGCCCGCTCATTCAAGCTCCAGCACGACCTCGTCGATGTAGCACCAGCTCCAGTCCTCGCCGGGCTGGAGCGACGTCATGATGGGATGCTGGGTCGCGCGGAAGTGCTTGGTGGCGTGCTTGTTCTTCGACTCGTCGCAACATCCGACGTGCCCGCATGTGCGGCATAAGCGAAGATGCACCCAGGTATCGCCCATCTCGAGGCATTCCTTGCATCCATTCGTGTTCGCTGCGTCCGTGACCACAAAGTTCAAGTGCGTGCATGAAGGAGACATCATTTCGCTCCTGTATCGCTTTCCGGATCTTCCACGCTATTTCCTTTCTGTGTTCTTGTCGGGTGTCAAAGTCCAAGCGTCCGATGACGACGACTGTCGGTAGGCCACGATGCCGTTCAACACGAGCAGCGCCAACGCCAGTGCGAGGACAGCGCCGACGCCGACACGAAAGATCAGAACGGCGCCGATCGCTGCCCCCAGGAACATCGTCACTGTAGCTACCAAACGGCGTCCCGGGTTCGGATTGGTACCACCCGCCAGGCTTGAGTCGGCGGCGATTCCCGTCAGTGTCAGCGTCAGCACGGTCGTCGTCAGATCGGGAACGGCGAGGCGCCGGGCAGTGGCGTTCTGCAGACCCATCGCCAGCGCGAGCAGCGCGATCAGCACGTACCTGACCGGATCGCCTCCGAGGGCGATCGTCACCGATGCGATGCCAGCCGCGCCGACGAGCGCGATTTCGATGTAGGTCGCGATTGCCAGAAGACGGCCACGATGATGCCCCAGGCGTGTCCCGAGCCGACCGCCCGCGAGGGCGCCCGCAAGGAACGCGGCGATCGCCAGCAGCGACGCTGGAATCGAAAAATCCTCTGCGTCCGCAACCGCGAAGCCCAAAAATACGACGTTGCCGGTCATGTTGGCCACGAAGACGTGGCCCAATTTGAGATAGCTTACGGCGTCGACCAGACCGGTGATCATCGTGAGGACGAGCAGCAGAAGCGGCAACGGACCATGCCGCTCGTCGGGAGCGAATCCAAGCGCATCAATGGCACGCGTGCCGATCGACATCTTGTGCTCCAGTAATTTCGGAAACTCGTCTGGGGACGGTTACGGCAAATCGAACACCAGGATCTCCGTGCCGTCGAGCTTCGCGGTCACGGTTAGCGCTGGCTCGTCTTCTACCGCCGCGCCGTCGCCGGTGTGAAGCTCCAGACCATTCATCGCGACCGTGCCGCGGACAACTTGCAACCAGGCTTTGCGCTCATGTGGCAATGCATGCGTCACGTGGTCACCCGTGTTCAGCAGCGCGGCGAAGATCTTCGCGTCCTGATGGATGACTACCGAGCCATCGCGGCCGTCGGATGAGCCCACTAGGCGAAGTCTGCCGCGCTTGTCCGCGTCAGGGAACGTCTTCTGCTCGTAGCGCGGCGCAATGCCTTGGCGGTCCGGCACAACCCAAATCTGCAAAAAATGCACCGGCTCCGTCTTCGAGTGGTTGAATTCGCTGTGGCGAATGCCGGTGCCGGCCGACATGATCTGCACATCGCCCGGCCGGATCACCGACCCGGTGCCGATGCTGTCCTTGTGCTCGAGCGCGCCTTCGAGGACATAGGAAATGATCTCCATGTCGCGATGTCCATGGGTCCCGAAGCCCTGGCCGGGGCTGACCCGGTCTTCGTTGATCACCCGCAATGCCCCGAAGCCCATCTGCTCTGGATCGTGATAGTCGCCAAAAGAGAACGTGTGCCGGCTGTCGAGCCACCCGAAATTGGCAGTCCCGCGTTCTGACGCGTGTCTTACGCTGATCATTCCACACCTCGCAAACAAATTTTCCAGCCGCAAGCGGGCAAGAGCCGGTCTACAGGAAGTGGCTGAGCGCCGAGATCGTCTCCTCGGGCCGCTCTTCCAGAATCCAGTGGCCCGCGTTATCGAGGACGATCACGGTGACATCCGACGCGACGAGTTTTGCTTGCGCGCCAAGCGCAGCACCATTTGCCTTGGCCCCGCCGATGGACAGGACAGGGAAGGCAAGCCTGCTCTTGGCGAGCTCCGCGAAGTCCGTCGCCGTCTTCGGGAACGACGCAAAGTACGCGAAGCCGGCCGCCATCCGGCCAGGCCGGGAATATGCCTGCGTGTACGCGCGCCGATCAGCCTCGGGAATCGAGCGGGTCTTGTCGGCCGCGAAATCGTTCCAGAAGTGTTCGAAGTAGATGCGCTCGCGACCCTTCACCAGCGCCTCCGGCGTAGCGCCGTAGAATCGGAAGTGCCAGATGCCCGGATTGTTGTACACCGACTCCCAACCGCCGACGCCCGGCAGGAATGCATCCATGAGCGCGAGCTTCTCGACCTCCTGCGGATAGAGCGCCGCGTAGGCATAGGCGACCATGAGCCCGATGTCGTGTCCGACGACCCGAACCTTTTGGTACCCGAGAGAATTTACGGCGGCGTGGACGCGCTCGGCCGACGTCTTCATGTCCAGGCCCGTCTTCGGTATCGACGAGTCGCCGATACCCGGCAGATCGGGTGCGATTATCGTGAAACGCGGCGCCAGCACCGTCGCCAGCGGCTTCCACATCCGCGAAGTTTCGGCGTAACCATGCAGCAGAAGGACAGGCGGACCGCTGCCGCCCACCGTCACGCTCACCGTGCCGCCGTCGACGGCCATTGATTGTGTCTTGAAGCCGGGGCCGAAGTCCGCCGCGTGGGTGGACGCCACAGCGATCAAGAATGCGATAAGCGAGAGCGCCACCAACGGCGAGGAGTACAAACGCAGTGTACGATGCATAAAGGCTCCTTGGACATGTCACGGATCCGCGGCCGTATGTCAGCGGACGTTCACCGCTTGCCGGTGCGACACGCCGGTCATTGCGGCTGCCTTTGGTTCCGAGCGTGCTGCCGCAAGATACTGATGTATCTGCGCGACAGCGGCAGCGCCTTCGCCGATCGCGCCGCCGACACGCTTCACCGAACCGGAGCGCACGTCGCCGACTGCGAAAACGCCGGGCACGCTTGACTCCAGCGGAGCGGGCACATGATCCGCGTCGTGACTGGCCGTCTCCTGACCGGTCCGCACAAAGCCGTGCAAGTCGACCGCGATGCCACAGCTCTCCAGCCAGCGGGTCTCCGGATCCGCGCCGACAAAAAGGAACACATGTCGGGCCGGGGTTTTTTCTTCGACACCGGTTCGATTGTCGCGCCAGGACACCGCCGTGAGACCTTCCAATGGGTCCCCGTGAAGTTGCGTCAGCTCGGTGTGAGGCCGCAACTCGATGTTCGGTGTGGCACCGATACGGTCTATCAAATAACGTGACATGCTCGCGGCCAGGCCAGAGCCGCGTATCAGCATGAACACTTTTGCTGCGTGCTGCGCCAGGAATACCGCGGCCTGACCTGCCGAGTTGCCGCCGCCCACGAGCACCACTTTTGCATTGGCGCAGGTCTTCGCTTCGAGGGCGGATGCCCAGTACGAAACGCCTCTTCCTTCGAACTCACTCAAGCCCGGCACTTCGGGCCGGCGATAACGCGCACCGCTGGCGATGACGACCGTCCTCGATCTGAGCCGGCGTCCGTCGGCGAGCTTCAACGACAGTACGCCGTCCCGGCCGGCATCTGAGCAGTCCAGCGCGGCCGCCTGCGCGGGAATCATGATCTCGGCGCCGAATTTTTGCGCCTGGACGAAGGCGCGGCCCGCGAGCGCCTGACCGGAGATGCCGGTGGGAAAGCCCAGGTAGTTTTCAATTCGCGCGCTGGCCCCCGCCTGTCCACCATACGACCGACAGTCCAATACGACGACGTGCAAGCCTTCCGAAGCCGCGTACACGGCAGTCGCGAGTCCCGCCGGGCCGGCGCCAACGACGATGACATCGTAGAGCTCGTTGCGCTCGGCCGAATCGACCATTCCAAGGCAGCGCGCAAGCGCGTTGTCAGTGGGATTGACCAGCGCCAAGCCATCGGGGCACACCACCAGCACGTCGGCCGGGGCCGCGCCGTACTGCTCCAGCAGCGCGGCGGCTGCGCTGTCCTGCGCGGGGTCGATGGACTGATGTGGCTGGCCGTTGCGGCTGAGGAAGTTCCGTAACCGGAGCAGCTCCGGAGATTCCG
>VBDA01000020.1:0-6118 GCA_005883655.1 Betaproteobacteria bacterium
GTACACGCGCTCGACGTCGGACCGGACCGCCGCGTGATCGTTGCGAGTGTAGGCGCCCATGGCCAGATTTTCCTCGATGGAGAGCGCTCCGAACACGCCGCGTCCCTCGGGAACCATCGACAATCCGCGGCGCACGAGCACGAATGCCGGCTTGCCGGTGATGTCCTGGCCGTCGTAGTGAATCGACCCGCTCTTGATGGGCTGCAGGCCTGTGATGCCCTTCAAGGTTGTCGTCTTGCCCGCGCCGTTGGCGCCGATGAGGCAGACGAGCTCGCGCTCCCTGACCACGAGATCGATGCCCTTGACCGCCTGGATGCCGCCATAGGCGACCTGCAGACTCTTGAGCTCGAGGAGCACGGTCTCGCCCACTCGATCATGCCCTTCGCAAATTCAACGTCACCTCGCCGCCGAGATATGCGGCGACGACTTTCGGGTCCCTTTGAACTTCCGCGGCGGAGCCTTCGGCGATCTTCTTGCCGTAGTCGAGCACCAGCACACGGTCGCAAATGCTCATCACCAGCTTCATGTCGTGCTCGATCAGAAGAATCGTGGTCCCGTCGCGGCGGATGTCGTCGAGGAGCGCCTTCAGCGCCTTGGTCTCGGTCGCGTTCATCCCGGCCGCGGGTTCGTCGAGTGCGAGAAGCTTGGGCTCGGTCGCCAGCGCGCGCGCGATTTCCAGGCGCCGCTGATCGCCGTACGCAAGGTGCTTGGCGAGATGATTGGCGCGGTTCGCCACGCCGACGTAGTCGAGGAGCTCATAGGATCGCGACTCGATGCTCGCCTCCTCCGCGAGTGTCTGCCGGTCGCGAAAGATCGCGCCGAAAACGCCTGCGCGGGTGCGAATGTGGCGCCCGATCATGACGTTTTCGAGCGCCGACAGATTCTGGAACAGGCGGATGTTCTGAAACGTGCGCGCGATGCCGCGCTCCGCGACTTCGTTCGGTTTCAGTCGGTCGAGCGGCGCGCCGTCGAAAGTGAAATTTCCGCTGTCGGGCATATAGATGCCGGTGAGCACATTGAACAGCGAAGTCTTGCCCGCGCCATTGGGCCCGATCAAGCCGTAGATCTCGCCGCGCTCGATGCTGAAGCTGACGTCGGTGAGCGCTTGAACGCCGCCGAAGCGCTTGCCGATGCCCGTCGCCGCGAGCAGAACCGATGAATTCACGCTCATGCGGTGCCGCCTTTGACTTCGAGCTCGCGCTTGCGTACCGCGGAAGGCCAGAGGCCGGCAGGCCGGTAAAGCATGATCGCCACCAGCGCGATGCCGAAGACGAGCAGCCGGATCGTTTCGGCGTCGAGTATCACTCTGCCGAAGAGCGCGTTCTGCAGCGGCTCCATCGTATAGCGCAACACCTCGGGCAGCAGCGTCAGCAGTATCGCGCCGAGAATGACGCCCGGAATATTGCCCATGCCGCCGAGCACCACCATCGCCAGCACGATAATGGATTCGAACAGGCCGAAGCTTTCCGGGCTCACGAATTGTTGCGTCGCCGAAAAGACCGCGCCGGCGATGCCGCCAAACGACGCACCCATCGCGAATGCCAGCAGTTTTATGTTGCGGGTATTGATACCCATCGCCTTGGCGGCAATCTCGTCTTCGCGGATCGCTTCCCAGGCGCGGCCAAGGCGCGAATTCTGCAGGCGGAGATTGACCACGACGACGCCGATGGTGATCAGCAGCAGGAGGTAGTAATACTTCTGCGGTCCGGAAAAGGCCACGCCGAGAACGACCTCGGGCCTCGCGAAGGAGAAGCTGCCGATGCGAAACGGATCGATCAGGTTGACGCCCTGCGGGCCGTTGGTGATGTTGAGAGGAGCGTTGAGGTTGTTCAGGAAGATACGGATAATCTCGCCGAAACCGAGCGTTACGATGGCGAGATAGTCGCCGCGGAGCTTGAGCGTCGGTGCGCCGAGCAGCACGCCGAAAGCGCAGGCGATTCCCGCACTCAAGGGGAGAATGACCCAGAACGGAAGATGAATGCCGAAATGCGGTGACGCCAGCAGCGCATAGACGTATGCGCCGACGGCGTAAAAGGCAATGTACCCGAGATCGAGCAGGCCCGCGAAACCGACGACGATGTTGAGTCCCAGCGCGAGCATGATGTAGAGCATCGCGAAGTTGAGAATGCGAACCCAGGCTTGGCCGGCGAATGCCGCGACGAAGGGCAGCAGCGCCAGCGCGAGCGCGAGCAGCACGACGCCCGCCCAGACCTTCGGCGGAATCGATTTCGCCCGCGGCCGGTTCATGCGCGGTCCGCCACGCGCTCGCCGAGCAAACCCGACGGCCGGAATATGAGCACCAGTATCAGCACGAAAAATGCGAACACGTCCTGATAATTGCTGCCGAACAGGCTCAACTGGCCGTCGCTCGCGGTGCATTTCTCCTGGAGTGTGTCGCCGAGACATGGAAATCCGCAGATGTTTGACACGTCGCCGATATAGCCCGCGCCGGGCGCTTCGATGATGCTGAGCAGGATGCCTCCGAGCATCGCGCCGGCGAGGTTGCCGATGCCGCCGAGCACCGCCGCTGTAAAAGCCTTGAGGCCGAGCAGGAAGCCCATGTAGTAGTGGGCGATCCCGTAATAGGTCATCACCATCAGCCCCGCCACCGCTGCCAGCGCGGCGCCGATCACGAACGCCGCGGAAATGACGACGTTGATATCGATGCCCATGAGCCCCGCGACCTGCGGGTTTTGCGCGGTGGCGCGCATGGCCATCCCTAAGCGCGTACGCTGGACGATAAAGACCAGTCCGGCCATGAGCAGCCCCGCGAGCGCCACAATCAGCATCTGCAAATCGGTCATCGACGCCCCGAGGATGTTGTGCGGCGTAGGCTCGATCAGTGTCGGGAAGGTCAGATAGTTGCGGCCCCAGATCATGAGCGCCAGGTTTTGCAGGATGATGGACATGCCGATGGCGGTGATCAGCGGCGCGAGCCGGGGCGCCTTGCGCAGCGGACGGTAGGCGATTTTCTCCATCCCGTAGGCGAGCGTCATGCATACGAGGACAGCGACGATGAGGCCGGCGAGAATGATCAGGACCGACGGCAGCTGCACGTGCGCGCCGAGGAGCGCCGTGATCACCGACAGCGAGACCATCGCGCCGATCATCACCACTTCGCCGTGGGCAAAGTTGATCAGGCCGATGATGCCGTAGACCATGGTGTAGCCCAGCGCGACCAGAGCATAGACGCTGCCCAGCGTCAGGCCGTTGATGATCTGCTGCAGAAACGTGTCCACGGCGCCTCCGGGTGGCGCGACTGCGCCTTGAGTGTGCACCTCAGTGTGCACATCGGCATCGGCGAATTCTCCGCTGCGCTCAGGCCCACGGCAATCCCCGCGCCCGATTCTCGATCGCGGTCAAAAAAACGGCGCCCGTCAGGGCGCCGTTTCAGGAAACTTCGGGAAGAACAGTAAAGCCTACTGGGCCTTGTTGTCCTTCTTCATGGCGTCGCCGGAAGCCTTCGTGTCCGATTTCATCGTATCCGCCGGAGCCTTCGTATCGGATTTCATGCTCGACGTGGGTGGAGCGGCGCCGACCTTCTCGGTCTTGCCGCCGACGTTCATCGCCATCGGCATCAGCTTGCCGTCCTTCACCTGATAGAGGGTAATCGCGCCGTTCTTGGTGTCGCCATGCTCGTCGAACTCGATCTTGGCCGTGACACCGTCGTAGGAGATCTTGGCGAGCTCCGGCAGGTACTTGGCCGGATCAGTCGAGTTGGCCTTTTGCATGGCGGCGATCAGGGTCATGGCGGCGTCGTACGAATACGGCGCATAGACCTGGATCGGGCCGTACTTGCCGGTGAAGCGGGTCACGAAGTCCTTGGCATTGGCCATGTTCTCCGGCGGCACACCGGCCTGGGTGCAGTACTGGCCTTCGGCGGCACCCCCGGCGAGCTTGGGCCATTCCGCCGAGCACACGCCGTCACCGGCAATGTACTTGGCCTTGATGCCGAGCTCCTTCATCTGCTTAACCATGGGGCCGCCCTGCGCATCCATCCCGCCGTACATGATGATGTCGGGGCTCTTGGCCTTGATCTTGGTCAGGATCGCCTTGAAGTCGGTCGCCTTGTCGTTGGTGAACTCGTGCGCGACGATGGTCCCGCCCGCCGCCTTCGCGGCCTTCTCGGTCTCTTCGGCAAGGCCCGCGCCGTATGCGGTCTTGTCGTCGATGATGGCGATCTTCTTGGCGCCGAGCGTGGTGACGGCTTCCTTGCCGATCACGCTTCCCTGTTGCACGTCGTTGGCCATGACCCGGAACGCGGTCTTGAACCCTTGCAGCGTGTACTTGGGATTGGTGGCCGAGGGCGAGATCTGCGGAATGCCGGCGTCGCTATAGAGCTTCGAGGCGGGAATGGTCGTGCCCGAATTCAGATGGCCGACCACGCCGGCGACCTTGGCATCGACCAGCTTCTGCGCCACGGTCGTGCCTTGCTTGGGATCCGCCTGGTCGTCTTCCGCGACCAGCTCGAATTTGATCTTCTTGCCGTCGATGACGATGTTCTTGGCGTTGGCGTCATCGATCGCCATGCGGGCACCGTTCTCGTTATCCTTGCCCAGGTGCGCCTGCGGGCCCGTGGTTGGCCCCACGTGGCCGATCTTGACTGTGGCCCCGGGCATTGCCGGTGCTCCCGCGGTTGCCGGCGCTTCTACTTTCTTCGGCTCCTCTTTACCGCAGCCGTAAGCGGTCACCAACGCTGCGGCGACAAAGGTCAAACCGAGCGAGCGGTTGAATTTCATGAATTTCCTCCGGGAATGGGTAATGACAGAAATCAGGACAGAAAAAAGGGACGCAACAAAAGATTATTGCTGTCGCCGCTAGGACTGTCAATTGCTACATTCGGCTGTCCGGGACGATACTGGGCGCCGTAGTGTGCGGTTGGACCGGGTCCGAACGCGTGCAAGCTCGATGAAGCATTGGTCACCGGCGCATATAGAGGGAGGCGCGAGAGCCGGCTTCGCAGCGCGGTCGAGGATCGCTTCGTCGGGGAAAGGGGTGTATTGACCCGCGAACGCCGCATTTCGTCGGCTTGCTCTTGTCCGGGGGGTTCGGTGCGGCCTAGACTCGCGCCTTTCTGAATCCGCGCGGCGGGTGGGCCGCATCTAAGGCTGGACCGCAGCGCACGGACGATTGGTCGAGCGGCGTCGCCGCGGGTAGCGCCGGCGCGCCCGCGAGGAATTCTGGGGGCTACTTGGTTATGGCAAGCTGGTCAAAAGGCCGCATCGTCGGCATTATCGTTACCCTCGCGGTCGTTGCCGCGCTCGCGGTCGGCATCGGGCTGCGGATTAGCAAGCGGGCTGCGGCGGAAACGCCTGGTGCAGGCGGGCAAGCGGTGACGCTCGAATTCGCAGCGGGCGATGTTGCGACCGTCGAGGCCAGAGCGCTTTCGCGCTGGCTGCCGGTCTCGGGCACGCTTCAGCCGGTCAATCAGACGACGGTCAAGGCCAAGGTCTCCGGCGAGATCCGTCAGGTCATGGTGCGCGAGGGCGAAGCGGTCAAGGCAGGCCAGGTACTCGCCCGCTTTGACACCTCCGATCTCGATGCCAAGCTGAACGACCGCGTCGGCGCGCTCGAGTCCAGCCGCGCTCAGCTCGCGTTGGCCGAAAAAACACGCGCGCAGAATCTTTTGCTGCTGAAGCAGAACTTCATCTCGCAGACTGCGTACGACAGCGCGGAAAGCAACCTATCGGTGAATCAGGGCGCGCTCAAGTCCCTCGAGGCGCAGGCCCAGTTGGCGAAGAATGCCTTGCGCGACGCGGTCGTGATCACGACACTGGCCGGTACCGTCGCCAAGCGCCACATCCAGCCGGGCGAAAAGGTCAATTTCGACTCGCCATTGTTCACCGTCGTCGATCTCGGCCGGATGGAGCTCCAGGCGATGGTGCCGGCCAACGACATCCCGGAAATCGCCATCGGCATGCCAGTCGAGCTGGCGATCGAAGGATTTGGCGAGCGCCGATTCAAGGGCGCGGTCGAGCGCATCAATCCCATGACCGAAGCGGGCACCCGCGCGATTCTGGTGTTCGTCGAGATTCCCAACCCCGACGCGGTGCTGCGCGGCGGCATGTTCGCCACCGGGCGAATCCGGCTGGCCGCGGGGAAACCGGTGCCGACCCTG
>VBDA01000020.1:6138-6683 GCA_005883655.1 Betaproteobacteria bacterium
CTTAGATGCGGCCCACCCGCCGCGCGGATTCAGAAAGGCGCGAGTCTAGGCCGCACCGAGCTCAAGACGTCCCTGCCGTCGGAGATGCTCATCCTCTCGACCCGCTTCGACAACTTGAAGGAGGGCGCGCCGGCGATCGTCCGCGCTCCCTCGCGCGAAAAAGAAAAGGCCGCGGCGAGCTGACGCTGTCCGGGACCGCAAGGAGACTACGCGATGTGGATCACCCGAGTATCGATCAACAATCCGGTGTTTGCGACCATGGTGATGATCGGCATCGCGGTGCTCGGGCTGTTCGCCTACAACCGTCTGCGGGTCGAGCAGATGCCGGATGTGAGCCTTCCTTTCGTGCTCGTGCTCACAACCTACCCCGGCGCCTCACCCGAGGTCGTCGAGGCGGACGTCACCAAGCCACTCGAGTACGCGATCAACACGGTGGCCGGCGTGAAGCTGATTCGGTCCAATTCGCGCGAAGGGCGCAGCGAAGTCTTTGCCGAATTCCGGATAAGCACGGAAATGATGCGCGCGGTGCAGGACGTCCGCGACAA
>VBDA01000021.1 GCA_005883655.1 Betaproteobacteria bacterium
GATCTTGGAATCGCCTTTCAGCTCACCAACATCATTCGCGATGTCGGTGAAGACGCGCATCGCGGCCGCATCTATCTGCCGCAGGACGAGATGGAGCGCTTCGCGGTTACCAGCGCAGAGCTGTTGCAGCATCGCGTCGGTCCGGGGTTCAAGCCACTGATGGCCTTCCAGGTGCAGCGCGCTCGGAAGTTCTACGACAAGGCTTTCGCCGCGCTGCCTGCGGTCGATCGCCGGTCCCAACGTCCCGGCTTGATCATGGCTGCAATCTATCGCGCGCTGCTCGACGAGATCGAGCACGATGGCTTTCATGTTCTCGATCGCCGCTTCTCGCTCACTCCGCTGCGCAAAGCGTGGCTTGCCTGGAAGACGTCGTGGAATTACTAGTATCCAGTCAGACATGATCACCGATCGGGTCGCCGTCATCGGCGGCGGCTACGCTGGGTTCGCCGCGGCCGTTACGCTCGCCACGGCGGGGTGCGCCGTCACTGTGTTCGAATCCGCGCGCACCCTTGGCGGACGCGCGCGTCGCGTCGAGGCCTACAGGATCACCGTCGACAACGGTCAGCACATCCTGTTGGGTGCGTATGCGCAAACGCTGGCGCTGATACGCACCGTGCACGGAGCCGGTGCTGAGCCGGAATTGCTGGATCGGCGCCGGCTGCGGCTGGAAGAGCCAGGCGTGTTCCGGCTTTCGACCCCCGCCCTGCCCGCCCCGCTGCATCTCGCGGTCGCGCTGCTTCTTGCGCGAGGATGGTCGTGGGCGGATCGGCAGGCCACGATCGCTTTCATGCGCGGCCTTCGGCGCGAGCATTTCCGTTGTGATTCGGCGCTTTCAGTCGGTTCGCTGCTCAGCGGCCAACCGGCCGCGGTCATTCGCGCCTTGTGGGAGCCGCTGTGTCTCGCGGCATTGAACACGCCGATCACCGTGGCATCGGCAGCCCTGTTTCTCAATGTTCTTGCGGCGGCTTTTGGCGCTCGAGCGCGCGATTCGGACCTCCTGCTGCCGCGCGTCGACCTGTCGAGTCTGTTTCCCGACCCGGCGGCAGCCTATGTGGCGGACCGCGGCGGTGAGATCCGCAAGAGCACGATGGTCAACGGCCTTGCGGCACGGGCCGATGGCGTGACCCTCAGGATTGGATACGGCGAAGAGCGGTTCGACGCGGCGGTGCTGGCGGTGGGTCCGCATCAGCTCACGCACTTACTGTTCGACGGCGGGGGCGATCCCAGGGCGAGCCAGGCATTGAATCAGGTCGCGGCTTTCGCTTATGAGCCGATCGTCACCGCTTATCTCAAGTATTCCACTCCTTTGGAGCTCGCGCACCCGATGCAGAAGCTGGACGGGGCACCCGGACAATGGGTTTTTGATCGCGGCCAGCTCGACGGACCCAAGGGCCTTGCCGCAGTGGTGATCAGTACCGATTTACCGAGCACGCGAATCGGCCACAATGCTCTCGCGCGATCCATCGACGCGCAGTTGCACCGTCTGCAACCGTCACTGCCGGCGCCGACCTGGATGCAAGTCATCGCCGAGCGTCGCGCGACATACGCATGTATCGCAGGGCTGGCGCGTCCGGCGCCAGGAAAGATCGCGCCACGCCTATGGCTTGCCGGCGACTACACCGATGCGGAGTTCCCGGCAACACTGGAGGCGGCAACCCGAAGCGGCGTTACGGCGGCGCAGGCCCTGCTCCGGGAGTCGGGTTGAGTTTTCCGGAACGAGCCACGCGATTTGCTCACCGCTCACAGCGCCCTGGCCTGCTCCCGCAGCAGGAATTTCTGAATCTTTCCAGTCGAGGTCTTCGGCAATGGTCCGAATACCACGCTGCGCGGAACCTTGAAGTGCGCCAGATGTTCGCGGCACCAGGCGATGATGTCGTCTGCGGTCGTGGCCGCTGCATGCGGCTTCAGGGTCACAAACGCGCACGGCGTCTCGCCCCACTGCGCGTCTGGCCGGGCGACGACAGCAGCCTCCATAACCTGCGGATGACGATAGAGGCATTCTTCGACTTCCAGCGAGCTGATGTTCTCGCCGCCTGAAATGATGACGTCCTTCGAGCGGTCCTTGATCTCCACGTAGCCGTCGGCGTGCCAGACGCCGAGATCGCCGGTGTGGTACCACCCGCCGCGAAAGGCCGCCGCGGTCGCTCTCTCGTTGCGCAGATAACCCTTCATCAGCGTATTGCCGCGCAGCATGAGCTCGCCCATCGACACGCCATCCCGCACTACCGGCACGTGCGTCTCGGAATCCGCCACCATCACCCGCGCCAGCGTCGGCATCGGCACGCCCTGGCGCGACATCATCCGGGCGCGCTCGGTCAGCGACATCCCCGACCATGCTTCCTGCCAGGCACATAGCGTCGCGGGACCGTAGGACTCGGTGAGCCCGTACAGGTGGGTGACCCTGAACCCCATGCGCTCCATGGCCTCGATGACCGCCGAAGGAGGTGCCGCGCCTCCGGTCGCGACTTCGACGACGCGGTCCAGCGCCTGGCGCGCATGCGGGGGCGCATGCACCAGCAAATTGAGCACGATTGGCGCCGCGCACAGGTGCGTCACGTGGTGGTCGCGTAGCGCCTGAAAGATCAGCGCGGGATCGACCCGGCGCAGGCAGACATGCGTGCCGCCGACCGCAGTCACTGCCCAGGTGTACGTCCAGCCGCTGCAATGGAACATCGGCAGCGTCCACAGATACACGCTGTCAGGCCGGAGTCCGAACGCCAGCGCGTTGCCCAGCGCGTTGAGATACGCGCCGCGGTGATGGTAGACGACCCCCTTCGGATCACCCGTGGTGCCTGACGTGTAGAGCAGGCACATCGAATCCCATTCATCGCGCGGACCGGGCCAGGCAAATGAGGGGTCGCCCTCGGCCAGCAGCTCCTCATATGTGAGCTTGCCGAGACGCGTGCGGGGTTCCGCGGCGAGCGGATCGTCGATATCGATCACCATAAGCTCGCGCCCCAAGATGCGCAGCGCTTCGCCGACCGCAGGTGCAAATTCGGAGTCGGTGATCAAAGCCTTCGCCTGACCGTGCTCGAGACAGAACGCGATTCCACGCGCGTCGAGCCGGTGGTTAAGCGCGTTGAGCACCGCGCCAAGTGCGGGCACCGCGTAGTGAGCCTCGAGCAGTGCCGGGACGTTTGGTGCAATCACCGCCACGGTATCGCCACGGCATATGCCCCGTTGCGCCAGCGCCGAAGCGAATCGTCGACAACGTGACTCGAACTCGCGATAGGCAATCGCGCGCTCGCCGTGTCGCACTGCCACCTTGTCCGGATAGACGAGCGCGCTGCGCTCAAGGAACTGGATGGGCGAAAGCGGGACGTAGTTCGCCGTATTGCGGTCGAGTCCGGAGCAAAGCTCGGAGGGGACCATCGGCTAATGCTGCGTCACGGCGCAGGCGTCGACGCGCCGGGACCGAGAGCGCGTTGCATCAGCACGGTATCGATCCAGCGGTCGAACTTGTGACCGACCGCCGGCAATAACCCGGCGTGGCGGAAGCCTAGCGCCGCGTGCAGAGAAATCGACGCTGCATTGTCGGAGCCGCCGATCACCGCGACCATCTGCCGGTAGCCTAGCGTCTCGCAGGCGGCGATCACCGCGGCGAGCAAAGCGCGGCCCGCACCGCGCCGGACGCGGCCGGGATCGACATACACCGAATCCTCGACCGTGTGCCGATAGGCAACTCGGGAGCGATACGCAGTGGCGTAGGCATAGCCAGCGATATCGGTGCCGTTGTCCGACAGCGACGCGACGAAGTAAGGCAATCCGTGCGCGACAACGTCGCGGTGGCGGTGTCGCATTTCGCCCACCGTGGGTGGCGCGACCTCGAACGATGCGGTCCCGGTGAGAACATGATGCGCGTAGAGCCCTGCAATCGCTGGCAGGTCGGCGTCCGCCGCGGCGCGAATCATGACCGGACCAGCGCCTGCCCGGCTCACCCAGAGCGCGAGGCGCGATTCGCGCCCGACCGGTTGCGCAGCAGCCGTTGCTTTTCGCGAGTCCAATCGCGCAGCTTTTCGGTCTCCCGCTTGTCGTATTGCTTCTTCCCGCGCGCGAGGCCGATCTCCAGCTTGATGCGTCCCTTGCTGAAATGCAGATTCAGCGGAGTCAGCGTGTAGCCCGCGCGCTGAACCTTGCCGATCAGCCGGTTGATCTCCAGTCGATGCATCAATAGCTTGCGCGTGCGTGTCGGATCGGGTTTGATGTGGGTTGACGCCGTCGCCAGCGGCGTGATGTGGGCGCCGAGAAGCACGATCTCGCCGCTTTTCACGACCACGTAGGCTTCCTTCAATTGAGCTCGTCCGGCTCGGATTGCCTTCACTTCCCAACCCTCGAGCGCGACCCCCGCCTCGAATTTCTCCTCGACGAAGTAGTCGTGATACGCTTTTTTGTTTTCGACGATGCTCATGTGCCCGCCCAGTTGCCGACTCAGGTGCGAACTCGATTGGCGACTCAGGTGCCAATTCAGTTGCACTCAGTTGGCACTAATGGCCTGGTCTCTCACTCGCTGCCTCACGCGTTCCCGGCCTTTCCGACTTCCGCGCTATTGTAACAATGGCCAGCGTCAGCAAATCGGTACTCGTCGAGCACAGCGCACAGCAGATGTTCGACCTGGTCGAGCGGGTCGAGGACTACCCCTTGTTTTTGCCGTGGTGCGGCGGCACCACCATTCTCGAGCGAACTCCAAACGCGTCGCTGGTGAGGGTCGATATCAACTATCACGGCGTGCGAGCGCACTTCACGACCGCCAATCATAATAAGCGGCCCGAGCTCATCGTCATCGAGTTGCGCGACGGGCCGTTTCGTCAGCTCGACGGCACCTGGCATTTCCAGTCGCTCGCGCCGACGGCCTGCAAGGTCGTGTTCGATCTGCGCTACGAGTTCGCGGGGCCCCTACTCGAACGCCTGATCGGACCGGTGTTCAACCATATCGCGACCACCTTCATCGATGCCTTCGTCAAACGCGCCGATGACATGCACAAGCCGCGATCATGATTGGGAGCGCCCCCGATATCGAGGTTACCGTCGTTCTGGCGTTGCCGGATCGGGTAACGGAGATCGCGGTGCGACTGCCGGCCGGTGCTACCCTCGCGGACGCGCTCGAAGGTTCGGGACTCTCGGAGCGCCATCGAGACGTTGATGTAGCTCGCGCCCGGGTTGGGATCTTCGGCAAGCTGTCCGATCGCAAGGCAGTGCTTGCCCACGGCGACCGGGTCGAAGTCTATCGCGCGCTGATCGCCGACCCCAAGGGGCGTCGCCTTAGGCGAGCCGCCGCGCGTAGCAAGTCGCAGCCGAAATGACTCGCTTTGCGAATCGGGAATTGCAAGCGCTTGAAAAATAGCTAAAATGGGCAAATGATCGGCGGACCACCCGTTAACGTGAGCCTCTCCACCGGGGTTCGCGTTCTCACAGCCAGCCTTGCGTCCGCGC
>VBDA01000022.1 GCA_005883655.1 Betaproteobacteria bacterium
TAGGCGTGGACCGATGTGACGTGTCCCACCCGTTTGTCGTCGACGTAGCTGTAGCACGTGTTGGCAATAACCGGCGCCGGGTTGACTTCTTCGCCCGACAGCAACGCGACGACCGCCGCCGCGCAGACTTTCGCGTGCTGATTCGCCATGTGGCCGGACTTGGGCATCAGCGGCGCGACCTGGATCGCATCGCCAAGCACGTGGATGCCTCGCTGCGCAGTCGACTCGTAGGTAAGGAAGTCGACTTGGCAAAAGCGGTCGTTCGCGTTCGCCATGCCGACTCGCCGCGCGATGGCGCCCGCACGTTGGGGCGGCACGACGTTGATCACATCGGCTGTGACATTTTCAAAGTCGAGCTTGAGGGTGCGAGTAGCAAGGTCCACGTCGACCAGCGCGCTGTTCGGACGGTAATCGACATAGCCTTTGTACAGAGAGTCCCACGCCCCGGTGAAGAACGCCTTTTTCGCCTGGATCTCCTCGTTGGCGTCGAGAACGATGATTCTGGATTTTTTCTTCCGCGTCGAAAAATAATGCGCGACCTGGCAGGCGCGCTCGTACGGCGCCGGCGGACATCGAAATGGCGCCTTCGGAATATGGATCGCGAAAACTCCGCCGTGGGGCATCGCCTCGAGCTGCGCGCGCAAGGCGGCCGTTTGCGGCCCCGCCTTCCACGCATGAAGAACCCGCGCCTGCGCTTCCGGACTGGCCAGCGACGGGATGTCGTCGTAGATGAAGTCGACGCCCGGTGAGAGTATCAACCGGTCATAGCCAAGCGTCTCGCCTCGGCCAAGCTTGACGCTGCGCGCCGCAGGATCGATGTCGAGCGCCTCATCACGCACGACGCGCACACCCCGCTTGGTAAGGCCGTCGAACGGCACCGTGATATCGGCGAGTTGACGGCTGCCGCCGATGACGAGATTGGACGTCGGGCACGAGACGAAGGCCACCTCGCGCTCGACGACCGTGACTTCGATCCGGCCTCCACTCCATTTCCGGATGTACTTGGCGGCCGTGGCGCCGCCGTATCCCGCGCCCACCACCACCACCCTCGGCACGGCGGCGTGCGCCTTTTTCGAATGAGCGCCCAGCGCCACCGCTGCGAACGACGCGGACGCAGCCTTCAGGAATTCGCGCCGCGTGGTGCGCGCACTGCCGTTTGCGACCCGATCGCGGCGGTTCATTGCTTCGCCTGCGCCGCGAAGTACGCAGCCGCCGCCTCGATCTGGGTATCGGTGTAGCCCTTGGCAAGTTGCTGCATGACGGTGGCCGCGCGGCGACCATCGCGGAACTCCTTCACGCGTTGCACGATCATCGCGGCGTCCTGTCCCGAGAGACTGGGAACGGCGGCGCGGCTCCTGCCGTCGGTGCCATGGCAGTTGGCGCAATTCGCCGCGACGTCGCGACCCAGGTTTGCGTACGGGACAACGTCTGCGGCCGAGGCAGCGTTGATCAGCACGCCCAGCGCCGCGATGGCCGCCGCGCAACGCAGGAGTTGAAATTTCACCGCGCCGTTCATTCGAGCTCGAATTTTACGAGAAGTCGCCGCACAGATGAAAACGGGGGCCGATCCGGCCCCCGCATGAAACACGATCATCCACGATGTCGGAATACTACGCGACCGGCTCGACCTCTTTGGCTTCGTCGAAGTCGAGCCTGATCTTGTCGTCGCTGCCGATGTCGATGGTCACCTTGCCGCCATTGGTGAGCCGGCCGAACAACAGCTCATCGGCAAGCGCCTTGCGGATGGTGTCCTGAATCAGCCGCGACATCGGACGCGCGCCCATTTGCGGGTCGAAGCCCTTCTTGGCCAGGAATTCCTTCAGCTTCAGCGTGAACGAAGCCTCGACCTTCTTCTCGTGCAACTGGTTTTCCAGCTCGAGCAGGAACTTGTCGACGACGCGCAGGATCACGTCGTGGTCGAGCGAGGCGAACGATATCGTCGCGTCCAGGCGATTGCGAAACTCCGGCGTGAACATGCGCTTGATCGACTCGAACTCGTCACCCGCCTGCTTGTTCTGGGTGAACCCGATCGAGTTCTTGGACAGCATATCTGCGCCGGCGTTGGTGGTCATGACGAGGATGACATTGCGAAAGTCCGCCTTGCGGCCGTTGTTGTCGGTCAGCGTGCCGTGATCCATCACCTGCAGCAGGATGTTGAAGATGTCGGGATGCGCCTTCTCGATCTCGTCGAGCAAAAGCACGCTGTACGGGTGCTTGGTGATCGACTCGGTGAGCTGTCCGCCCTGGTCGAAGCCGATGTAGCCCGGAGGCGCGCCGATCAGGCGCGACACGGCGTGCCGTTCCATGTACTCGGACATGTCGAAGCGCAGCAATTCCACGCCCAGACAGTACGCGAGCTGGCGCGCGACCTCGGTCTTGCCCACGCCCGTCGGGCCGGAGAAAAGGAAATTGCCGATGGGCTTGCGCGGATTGCCGAGTCCCGAGCGCGCCATGCGAATCGCCGCGACCAGCGCGTCGATCGCCTGATTCTGGCCGAATACGACGTTCTTCAGATCGCGATCGAGCGTCTTCAGCGCGTTGCGGTCGTCCGACGAAACGCTCTTGGCCGGAATGCGCGCGATCTTGGCCACGATCTCCTCGATCTCGGTCTTGCTGATGATCTTTTTCTGCTTCGACTTGGGCAGGATCTTCTGCGCCGCACCGGCCTCGTCGATGACGTCGATGGCCTTGTCGGGCAGATGGCGGTCGTTGATGAAGCGCGCGGCGAGCTCGGCAGCGGTGGTCAGCGCCGCGGGCGCGTACTTGACGCCGTGATGCTGCTCGAAGCGCGACTTTAGACCCTTCAGGATCTCGATCGTCTCGGCGATTGACGGCTCCGGCACGTCGATCTTCTGGAATCGGCGTGACAGCGCGTGGTCCTTCTCGAAGATGATGCGGTATTCGTTGTACGTCGTCGCGCCGATGCATTTGAGCGCTCCGGTCGACAGCGCCGGCTTGAGCAGATTGGACGCGTCCAGCGTGCCGCCCGACGCCGCGCCGGCGCCGATGATGGTGTGGATCTCGTCGATGAACAGGATCGACTTCGGATTCTCGGTCAGCTGCTTCAGAACCGCTTTCAGGCGCTGCTCGAAGTCGCCGCGGTATTTGGTTCCGGCGAGGAGCGTCCCCATGTCCAGCGAATAGACGACGTAGTCCTTCAGGAGCTCCGGAATGTTGCCTTCGTTGATCCGGCGGGCGAGCCCTTCGGCGATCGCAGTCTTGCCGACCCCGGCTTCACCGACCAGGAGCGGGTTGTTCTTGCGCCGGCGGCAGAGCACCTGGATAACCCTTTCGAGCTCGTGCTCGCGGCCGATGAGCGGATCGATCTTACCCAGCTTGGCCAGATGATTGAGATCGATCGTGTAGGCATCGAGCGCACCGGCGGGCTGCGCGTCGCCATCGCTCTCTTCTTTCGACGACTCGGCCTTGTCCGCCTTCTGCTGCGCGTGCTTGGTGATGCCGTGGGCGATGTAATTGACCACGTCCAGGCGCGTGACGCCGCGCTGGTTCAGGAAATAGACGGCGTGCGACTCCTTTTCGCCGAAGATGGCGACCAGCACGTTGGCTCCGGTGACTTCCTTCTTGCCTGACGATTGAACGTGCAGGATCGCGCGCTGTATGACACGCTGGAACCCTTGAGTGGGCTGGGTGTCCGCGTCGGAATGCGGCGACAGCCGGGGGGTGTGCTCATTGATGAAGTCGGTCAGCACACCGCGCAGCTCGTCCAGATCGACGCCGCAGGCCTTCAGCACCTCGGCTGCCGACGGGTTGTCGAGCATCGCGAGCAGCAGGTGCTCGACGGTGATGAACTCGTGCTGCTTCTGCCGAGCTTCGACAAAAGCCATGTGGAGGGAAACTTCCAGTTCCTGGGCAATCATAGTTCGGTTCCGATCCCATCGCCGCGATGACGGTTTGCCCGCGCCAACGATGGATTAACGTTCAAGTCTCCTCCATGGTGCACTGAAGCGGATGCTGATGTCTGCGTGCGATGCCCAGCACCTGATCTACTTTCGACGCGGCAACTTCGCGAGTGTACGTTCCGCACACTCCCATGCCTTCACGATGAATCTGCAACATGACCTGTGTCGCCTTCTCCCGGCTCATCGCAAACACAGTCTGCAACACGACGACCACAAAGTCCATCGGTGTGTAATCGTCGTTCAGCAAAATGACCTTGTACAGAGGCGGGGGTTTAAGCCGGGTCTTCTGTACCTCGAGAACATTGCCATCCTGTTCGTGTTTGGCCATTGCCGCCCAGGAGACCCTGCCGTTCGATATGCCAATGGTTGATGATAGCAATAGATTTTTCAAGAGCGAAGGCAGTTTGCGCAGTGCGATACGCGAATTTCACGGGTGACTGTTGCAAATTCGTCGTATCCGCCCCACATCTTGGACTACTCGGCAAGGCGAGCGGGTGTTGCCCGGGGGCAATGACCTTGGGCAGCGGAAAAGGCCGACAGGTTCAAATCCGGAGCCTGCGGCAGGTTCCCGGAACCCGACCTTAGGATTATCGTCCCGGCGCGCGCCGGGCCCCATACGCAGATGACGGATCGGTTTCCAGATCCGTTACATTCTTTCGATCATCGCCTGGCCGAAGCCGGAGCAGGATACTTGCTTCGCACCGGGCATCAGTCGCGCAAAATCGTAGGTTACAATCTTGTCCGCGATCGCCTTCTCCAGGCTCTTGACGATCAGCGCGGCGGCTTCCTTCCAACCCATGTGCACCAGCATCATCTCCGCCGAAAGAATCTCCGAGCCCGGATTGACGTAGTCCTTGCCGGCATACTTGGGCGCGGTGCCGTGGGTCGCCTCGAACATCGCCACCGTGTCCGACATGTTAGCGCCCGGCGCAATGCCGATGCCACCCACCTGCGCCGCCAGCGCGTCGGAGATGTAGTCGCCGTTGAGATTCAAGGTGGCGATCACGTCGTACTCGTCCGGCCGCAGCAGGATCTGCTGCAGAAAAGCGTCGGCGATGACGTCCTTGACGATGATCTCGCGGCCGGTTTTCGGGTTCTTGAACTTGCACCATGGGCCGCCGTCGATCGGCTGCGCGCCGAACTCCTTTTGCGCCAACGCGTACGCCCAGTCGCGGAAGCCGCCCTCGGTGAACTTCATTATGTTTCCCTTGTGCACGATGGTCAGCGACTTGCGATCGTTGGCTATCGTGTACTGGAGCGCCTTGCGAACCAGGCGTTCGGTGCCCTCGCGCGACACCGGCTTGATGCCGATGCCCGAGGTCGCGGGAAACCGTATCTTCTTGACACCCATGTCGTTGATCAGGAAGTCGATGACCTTTTTTGCCCCGGCGGATTCCCCAGCCCATTCGATGCCGGCGTAGATGTCCTCCGAGTTCTCGCGAAAGATCACCATATTCACTTTTTCCGGCGCTTTCACCGGACTGGGAACGCCGGTGAAGTACTGCACCGGCCGCAAGCAGACGTACAGATCGAGCTCCTGGCGAAGCGCCACGTTGAGCGAACGGATGCCGCCGCCCACCGGCGTCGTCAGCGGGCCCTTGATCGACACCACGTAGTCCTTGAGGATGGCCATCGTCTCCTCG
>VBDA01000023.1 GCA_005883655.1 Betaproteobacteria bacterium
TCGCGAAATCTCCGCCGACCGGCTTTGGCAACGGTGCGAGAGAGGGTTTGGTCGCCGTCGCTTTGGGCTCCGTGGTCTCTTTGGGTTTGATCGTTTCTTTCGGTTTGGTCGCTTCCTTGGCGGGCTCGCGCACTGCGCTGGCGGGCGTGGTCCCGGTTTCATGCACGGGACGTTCCCGCACTACTTCGGCCGCGTTCTTGTCTTCCCTCAATCCCTGGAAAGACGGGTGGCGCAAGGTGCCGTCCTGTGTCCACTCGGTGAAGGCGATCTCGGCCACCAACTGCGGCTTGACCCAATGCACACCCTTGGCCTCGAAGCCCCGCGGCGGGTTGACGAAAGGACTCGAGCTCTGCGACAGGCCGTCGAGCTTGTGTCGCAGCGACGCCAGTATTTTGTCGTCGAACCCTGTTCCCACCTTGCCTGAATAACGCAATTTACCGCCCGGCTCGTAGACCCCCAGAAGCAAGGCGCCGAAGCCGCTGCGGCTTCCCTGCGGGTCGGTAAAGCCTCCGATAACCATTTCCTGACGTTGCGCACACTTGACCTTGACCCAATCACGGGTGCGCCTGCCGCCGCGGTAGGTCGAGTCGGCGCGCTTGGATACGGCGCCTTCCAATCCCAGTGCACACGCCTGCTTAAAAAATTCCGCGCCCGAGCCGGGCACGTCGACGCTGAAACGCACCTGGCCTGCTGTCTTTGGAATGAGGGTGCGCAAGAGACGTTTTCGATCACTCAAGGCCACGCCCTGCAGGTCGTAGCCGTCGAGGTAGAGCAAGTCGAAGACGAAGTAGACCAGTCGCTCACCCTTCGGATCGGACAGCGCGTTTTGCAGTGCCTGGAAGCTGGTCCGACCGCGTTCATCGACGATGGTGACTTCGCCATCGAGCCATGCGGATTCGAGGCCGAGCTTGCCCACGGCCTCGGCGATGCGATTCAACGCAGCGGTCCATTCCTTGCCGTTTCGCGAGAACACCATCACCTTGCCTTTGTCGATGCGACAAAGCATGCGGTAGCCGTCGAACTTGATTTCATGCAGCCATTCATCGCTGGTCGGAATGGCGTCGACCAGCGTCGCGAGCATCGGCGAAAGCGAGGCGGGCAGCTTGGCTACCCGGGCGCCGACAATCGCCGACACGCCGCCGGCGTTCTGCCGGGATTTCACCGGCGACGACTTGGCCTTGCTCACCGCGCCTGCGCGAACGTTGGCCGCCACCGATTTGTTGGAGTGCCAGACGTGCTCGCGCTGCTCCGCGATGTCCTCGAGGCTGCGCCCGGAGAGCACGCTCTCAGGCGCATCGTCGACGATCCTAGCTTCGGCGTCTCGCTGTGCAAATGAATCGTTTTCCTTGATCAACAGCCATGCCTTGTCGCCACTCTTGCCACCGTACTTGCTGCCATGGGTCTTCACCAGCGTCCAGCCGCCCTTGAGCTTCTCGCCGTCGAGCTCGAACTTGAGATGGCCCTTGGCATAGCCTGCGACGGGATCGCCTTTCGGGATCCACGTTCCCCGGTCCCACAGCAATACCGTACCGCCGCCGTATTGCTTTGCGGGGATGATGCCTTCGAAAGACCCGTACTCGATCGGGTGGTCCTCGACGTGCATCGCCAGACGCTTGTCGGCCGGGTCGAGACTGGGACCCTTGGGTACGGCCCAGCTCAACAACACGCCGTTGAGCTCGAGACGGAAATCGTAGTGGAGATGGCTGGCGGCGTGCTTCTGGATGACGAATGACAGACCCCTGTGTGGACCTGGCGCGACCCGGCCGCGGGGCTCAGGAGTGATCTTGAAGTCGCGCTTTTCGCGGTACCTTTCCAGCGCCATGGCGCGCTCCGCTTGTGGGTTTCGAAGTCCGCCGCGCTCGGGCCCGCTGCCTCAAGCGCGCTTGCGCTTGGCCGGCGCCTTCGCCGAGCCGCGCGCCGAGGCGACGACACGAAGCGCAGTCTTGCCGGTTGCTTCCGGCTTGGGTGAGCGTCTCGGATCGGCCGCTTTGCGCCGCGGGCCGCCTCTATCGAGGCTTTGTTTCAGCAGCACCGCCAGGTCGATCACCTGCGCCGATCGCGGCGCTTTGGTTTCCTCGGTGTCGGGCTCGGTGATCTGCGTGGTTTCGCCCTTCTTGATTTTTTCTTCGATTCGCCGCATCAAGTCCTGGTGATAGGTGTCCTTGAACTCGTCGGCTTTCCAATGCTCGGTCATGTCGTCGATCAGCCGCTTGGCCAGATCGACCTCTTTGCTGGTGACGTGTGCACCTTTCAGCCCCTCCTCCGGCAACGCAAAATCCTTGGTCGGGCGCAACTCGTCGGCATAGCGCAGCGTGTTGAGCATCAGAATCTTGCCTACCGGCACCACCACGGCGAGATGCTGCGCCGTGCGAATGACGACTTGGGCGACGGCAACCCGGCCGGTCGATCGCAACGTCTCACGTAGCAGCGCATAGACCTTTTGCCCGCGCTCCGTCGGAACGAGATAGTAAGGGGTATCGAAATATTGCGGTGGAATTTCGCCTGCCGCAACGAACGCCTCGATATCGATGGTTTGCGAAGCCTTGACGTTCGCGCGCCGGAAATCCTCGTCGGAGAGCACCACGTATTGATCCTTCTCGTACTCGTAGCCCTTGACGACGTTGTTCCAGTCGACCTCCTTGCCGCTCTTCTTGCTATAGCGCTTGTATCCCACTGGCGAGAAATCGCGCTTGTCGAGCATCGAGAATTTGAACTCCTTGCGCTCTTCTGCGGGATAGAGCTCGACTGGGATATGTACCAAGCCGAAGGTAATGGCACCTTTCCACAAGGCGCGCGCCATGCTATGCCCTTTCTTGGTGTTGCTCTAATTCGACAGTGACACAGTCGACGCAAAGGCCGAACGCCGTAGCGCGCACGATGAGCGCTCCACATCCGTAACACTGGTTGAAGGGCCATTCTCCGGAAAGCTGGCAACCATCGGATCTGCAAGCCGCCAAGTCGCACCAGTGCATATCGTGAGGGCAAACGAACATGCTTCGCGCCGCAAAGAAACAGGACCACTCTCGCCGATCGCCCCGCGGCTTTGTATCGGCGCTATTCTTATTTCCGCGTCGGACTTGGGGCTGTCAGCCGTAAGAGCGAAGCTGACATGCGCCTGTCGCAGACGATTCAAAGGCCGGTTTTGAACATGCCGGCGAAAGAGGAGGTCGCAGAGCTGGTAGCCGGCCGCACCATGAGCGCGAGGCAGTCATCCGCCGACACCGGTTCGCTGCAAAGATAACCCTGCATGACATCACAGCCGTTGTCGCGGAGAAAAGCGAGTTGCTCCGCGGTCTCCACACCTTCCGCGACCACGCGAAGGTTCATGTTGTGGCCCAGAGCGATGATGGCTCTGGCGATTGCCGCGTCATCCGCGCTGGTGGTCAGGTCACGAATGAAGGTTTGATCGATCTTCAGCCGGTCGATCGGAAAGTGGCGCAGGTAGCTCAGGCTCGAGTAGCCCGAGCCGAAATCATCGATGGCGATGGTAACGCCGAGGCCCTTCAGTTTGAGCAAGGTCACACGCGCCGTCTCGGGATCTTCCATGAGCAGGCTCTCGGTCAGCTCGAGCTCCAGCCACTGCGCGTCGAGCTTGCTCGATGCCAGCACGGCGGCGACGGTCTGAAACAAGTCACCACGGAATTGCCGCGCCGAGACGTTAACGCCGATCCGCAGCGGCGCCGCGATTGCCTGCCACGCGAAGCCCTGGGCGCACGCGGTTGCCAGAGCCCATTTGCCGATGGGTACGATCAAGCCCGATTTTTCGGCAAGCGGAATGAATCGCCCGGGCGAAACCAAGCCCAGCTCAGGATGTCGCCACCGTGCGAGCGCCTCGACGCCGACGATGCTTCCGCTCTGCAGATCGACCTGCGGCTGGTACTGCAGAAAGAGCTCGTTGTTCTCGATCGCCCGTCGCAGCTGATTCTCCAACGTAGCCTGCTCGCGTTTGAGCGTGGTCATCTGCGGTGTGTAGGACTGCAGATTGTTTTTTCCTTTGTCCTTGGCGTAATACATAGCTGTATCCGCATTTTTGAGCAAGGTCTCGAAGCTGCGGCTGTCTTCAGGGTAAACCGTAAGGCCCGCGCTGGCGGTCACGGCGAATTCCTGCTTTCGCAGTGAGAGCGGCTTCGACAGCGCGCCCAGCACCTTGTGCGCGACCGCAGTGGCTTCGTCGCGATCGTGGAGGTCCTCGAGAATCAGCGTGAATTCGTCGCCGCCCAAGCGCGCGACTGTGTCACTCTCGCGTAGCGAATGCTTGAGCCGGGCGCCGACGGCTCGCAGCAGTCGATCGCCAGCCTTGTGCCCGAGCGTGTCGTTGATCTCCTTGAATCCGTCGAGATCGAGGAAGATAAGCGCGACCGCGGATTTACGTCGGCGGGCGCGCGCCATGGCCAGCGAAAGGCGGTCATGGAAAAGCGAACGATTGGGAAGGCCAGTGATGGTGTCGTACTGCGCGACGTGCGACAGGCGGGCTTCAACCCGATGTCGTCCGACGGCGGTGCCCAATGCGGTACTGAAGCCGCTCGTATCGCGCCTGTAAGCCCCCAGGATTCCAAACGGCCCATCGGATGTCGGGATCGCGACCTCGAGGCCGCTCAGCAGACCGTGGCTTCGCACGAATGAAGGGAGGATCGGGTGTCCTAGGGCGCGAATGTCGTGAACGACGATGGTGTTACCCGAGCTCAACGCGGCGCGCGTCGACGTCCCCGCATGGGCACTGATGGTCACGGTGCCTATGGAGTCCGCGTTCCATCCCACGCCGGCAACCAGCATCAGATCCTGCTGTCCGTGAATGAAGCGAAAGGCGCTGGAATGGTCAATGTCGAGGCCCGACGTCACCATCGCCGCCGCGTTCGCGACCAGTGCGTCGATGTCATGGCTCTCAAGCGCGAATTGCCCATACACCGCGATGGCCTCTTGCTGCAAGGCGTGCGTACGAACGGCATTCTCGGCGATCTTGGACGCGGTGATATCGATCACGAGCGCGTAACTGCCTTTGACGCGCCCCGAAGCATCGATGTCGGGTACGAACGAAACCTGAAACTGCCGCTTGACGCCTTCGCTCGACCCACGCATCGCTTCGTATGACACGGCGTGGCCATCGAGGACGCGGTGCAAATAGGGCACGATGCCCTCGAAATTGTCTTTCCCGATCACTTCCGACATGTGCTTGCCGAGAATGCCGGCTTTGCTGAAGCCAAAAAACCCGGCGTACTGCGAGTTGGAAAATCCGCACACGAAGTCGCGATCGAAGTATACGATCATCGCCGGGACGTTTTCAGTGACCAGGTGCAGCTGCATCTCGCTCGCGCGAAGCGCTGTCTCGGCGCGATCGAGCGCTGACACGTCTGGTTCGGCCGGACAAGCACGCGCCGGCTTCGCCTTGGAGACACCCGGGAAGGCCACTACGTTGCGAAGCTTTTTTTCGGCCATCGGATCGTCGGCGATTCGAAAATGACAGCTAGCGTCGAATGTCGCGCGGGAAAGTCGACACGGGGAGCCTCGACGACCCGACTCGCCAGCATGCCTGGCGGCCGTTTCCTTCGATCTCAAGCCGAATGGCGATGATCAGCGAGCCCGCATGCCCGATACAGTAGGCAATCGAGCAGCCCCTTCGCCCGCGCAACCTTGGAGACTTAGCAAGCCCCATGCCGCACAGGGCGGTATCGCCTCAAGGGAGTGCCCAGGGCCGGACTCGAACCGGCACGACGCGTTTCGGCATCGGTGGATTTTAAGTCCACTGTGTCTACCAGTTTCACCACCCGGGCAGCGCGATCATTGTAACGGCGGAGCGTGGATAAGGGCAGCGATGAGATCGAACCGCATCGGCAGCAATGACTTGTCCGCGCCGCTGTGCGGCCGGCGCTACGAGATTCGCGGCGGCCTTGCCCCTAGCTCGGCGGGCGCTTGGCGGCAGCTTCTTCCGAATTTGGGCACTTTGGTCAGTTCGGCAGGCGCCCTTCACCGCCTGTGCATCTGCGCTGACGCTCGGCTAATTGTGCCTAACGGATGAGCCCTAACGCTCGATCTAGGTGGCGCGAAGAGTACCGATCTTCAGGCTCCGGGCGAGGGCTCGCTGTTCGGGGCATTATCGGACGCGCTGATGGTCTGCACTTTCCAGATGGTCGGCATTCTTGCCGGATCGCCGAATGAGTTCCACACGGTAAATCCCTTGGAAGACTCTTTCGCGGTGTACATCAGGCGATCGGCGAATTCCATGGCAGCAGTCGCAGCGCCCGGGGTCTTGTCAAAAACCGCCACGCCGATGCTGAAACTGACCCCCCATTGCCGCACGTGAGTCACGGCGCGCAGTTTCTGTTGCAGCTTGTCGACGACGAACAAGGCCTCCGTTCGACCGGTCTCCGGAAGGATCACCGCGAACTCATCGCCTCCGATGCGGCCGACCGTGTCGCTCCGGCGCAGCGTCTCGACGGCGACATCGGCGATCGCTTTTAACAGCCGGTCACCCTCGGCATGACCGTGATTGTCATTGACCTGTTTGAAATTGTCGCAGTCGATGTACGCCAGGCAGAACGTGATCCCCTTGCGCTCATGCCGCGCGATATCGTTGGCCAGGGCCTCCTGAAAACCCTTGCGATTTCGCACCTCGGTCAAAGCGTCGATGCGCGCGTTTAAGCGCTCCTGGTTGTACAGTTTGCGCAGCATTCCCGTGAACACGACCACGAGCACGTACTCGAGCAGAACGTTGGCATGGGCGATGTACAGACGTAGCGGCTTGATATAGGAAGTCTCCGGCACCGTTGCCTGCATGACCTGGGTGCCGACCGCCGCGACGGCGAAGACGAGTCCCCAGCCGCGGCCGCAATTCCAGGCGACCAGAAGGATCGGGAAGAGATAAAACGCGGCGAGCGACAGAGCATTCGACGTCGCCCAGTCGAGCGCGGCGACCACAAGGAATAGTGCCGCGCCAGAGAGGATCGCATCGCGGCGCTTGAGTCGAAACAGATTCATCTTGGGAAAGGAGGCGGCATGTCATGCCATGGTTGAGCCAGCGGGACGTAGGGAAACTTGATCGATCACCTTAGTACAGCAATTTCCGCGCCCCCGAACGCCATTGAGCCCCATTAATCTGCCGGTCTCTATCGTATATGGTTGATCGCGGCCCTCGTTGGAAGCCTCTGTTTTGGAGGCCGTCCGAGGCGAATACGTCGCAATTCTTCGTCTTGAGGCTTATCAGGTCAACCCGGTGCCGCAGTGTTTTCTCTGCGTGACGATGACACGAACAAAATGGAAATTCGGGTGCCCACATCGCCAGGAGTATCCAGTTTCAAGGCTGCACCATGTTGCTCAACCACCTCCTTGACAATCGCCAGACCCAACCCGGATCCGTTGCCTGGCGACCCTTCTATCCGAAAGAACCTCTCGAAAACTTTTTCACGAGCCCAAATCGGGATCCCTGACCCGGAGTCCTCGACGCTCAGGCAGGCTGATTCGCCTTCGTATCCGCAACGCACGGTAACGGCGCCACCGGACGGCGTATAGCGCAGGGCGTTATCGATCAGGTTGTCGAGCAGCTCTCCCAACAACAGCGGGTCGCCCTCGACTGTCGCATCGCGAAGCTCGAACCCGAGGTCGATGTCGCGCGCGATTGCGCGGGGCACCCATTCCTGAACGGCCTGGTGAGCCAGCGAGCGAAGATTGATTTCCTGCGGATGCGCGAGGGCAATTGCACCAGCCTCCGCTTTCGCAAGGACAAGAAGCTGATTCGCGAGGTGACTTGCGCGCAGAGTCGCGCTTTGCATCATTTCAACTTCTTTGCGAACATCAGCAGTCAGGGGTCGCTGCAAAAGCAACTCCAGATGCATTTGCAATCCGGCCAGGGGTGTACGGAGCTGATGCGCCGCATCTGCGAGAAAGCGTTGTTGTATCGCCGTGGATTCGCGCAATTGCGAAAGCAGCCGGTTGAAAGCATCGACAACGGGCGCGATTTCGGTCGGTGCGATACTGCCGTCGAGAGGGCGCAGATCTCGCGGTGATCTGCCTAGAAGGTCTGAAGTCACACGGGCAAGGGGCGCAATGCCGTGCGACACTCCCATCCACGCCAGGCCGATGGAACCAATGGCGATCATCAGCGTGGGAATCAGGTCTCCGGCCAGCATCTCTCCGATCAGGCGCTTGCGCTTGTTAAGCGTTTCACCGACTTGAACGTAAACTCCTGAGTCGGAGCGGATAGCTGCGATGCGCACCGGCTCATTTTCGTATAAGCCATCGAAGAACACGCGTTCACCTGGAGCAAGCGCCGGCGGCGCCGCGAGGTCAGGCGACCCGGCGATAACTGAGCCTTGCGCGTCTCGAATCTGAAAGACGAGCCTGTCCTCCCGATCATAGAGCAGTGCTTCTTGTGCCTGCGCCAGCATGTCCAGCCGTGGACCATCCGCCCCAATGCGTACGTTTTCGGCCATATCGAGTGCAGGATCAAGCAGCGAGCGATCGTACGATGACGCAGCGATGTTGACAGCGTCGAAATATGAGAACCACGCACCCAAGAGAACCAATAGCAGCAGCGATGGAATGAGAAACGTCAACACTCGCCGGCGTATGCTGTGACGCCGCGGAGCCCGGTCACTCATTTTCTCCTTCCCACATATATCCGAACCCGCGCACTGTGCGAATCCGTACTCCGGAAGCTTCCACTTTTGATCGAAGACGCGATACGTACACCTCGATCGCATTGACGGTCAGCGTATCTTCGTAGCTTGCCAACTGCTGTGCGATCTGCTCTTTACTGAGGACACGCCCGGGACGGGCCAGGAAGAGTTCGAGTAATGCCCATTCGCGAACCGTCAGATCAATCGCCACATCGTTCACCCTGACGCGTTTTGCCTCCACGTCGACGCTCAGTCCGCGTATCACGATCGAAGCAGCGGCGAGCGTCGGCCGGCGCGACAGGGCACGGACGCGAGCCTCGAACTCGGTCACTGAAAAAGGCTTTGTCAGATAATCGTCGGCGCCGAGGTCGAGACCACGCACCCGGTCCTCGACGCCATCGCGCGCGGTCAGCACCAGTACGTTAGCCTTGGAGCGCCGTGAGCGGAGCCTGCGCAAGACTTCGAAACCATCGATGCCAGGCAGCCCGACATCAAGGACCACGAGCTCGTAGGATGTGAGTCGGAGCGAATTATCTGCTTGCAAACCCGTTCGGACTTGATCTACAGCGTGTCCCGATCGCTTCAGGACCTGGGTCAATCCATCTGCCAGTAGGGCGTCGTCTTCGACGACCAGGATACGCATGGGGTCAGCGGTCGTCGGGATGGGGAAGCGCGCAGGTTATCTGTTCCAAGTTTGCCTAGCAGCGCGCATGCCGAAACGATCGCGCGCGATGTCACGCGCTGCGTCCGCCGTATCGCCACGATTTCGCGAAGAGGGCGACAAAGTTATGATGGAGCGCGTTGCTTGCGGGTCGATATTGTTCGATCGATGCGGATGCCGAGAGGCGGCATCCGCTGTTCACCAATGACGTCGCAATCCAGTATCAGAACTTATAGTTTACGCCTGTCGAAACCCCTTGCAGCCTGCCGCCGGCAAAGCAATGTGGACCGCCGTTGGTGACACCTCCGGTTGTCGCATCGAACGCGGCCATGGGGGTCGAATCGTAGCAGTCCGTGGTTACGCCGTCGCCCCCCGCGCCGAGGTCATAGTGGGCAGCAGAATGGTTGACCGTCATCACCCAGTCCGCATAGAACCTGGTGTTCTTGTCCAGCGCATGCCTCCAGGTCGCCGTGTACATGTTGGCGGCATTGTCCGGGTCGGCGCCGCCGGAGGTGTTGTGCTGACCCCGGTCGCCTGGTGTCGCGCCGGCGTGCTCCCAGCCGACACTGACGCTGTCCTTCTGTTTGTCAGGTTGTTGTCAGGTTCACGCGTGGCTTTTGCGCCACACCAAATGAAATCGAACCGGAAGCACGCGAGCGCATGAATGATTTGCCGCG
>VBDA01000024.1:0-8751 GCA_005883655.1 Betaproteobacteria bacterium
CACACGTAGACTCCTTACACCACCTTGACGCTGATGTTCGGCAGTCCGTCGATGTGGCCTTCCATCACATCTTCCTTGACGACCGGGCCCACGTTTTCCGGCGTGCCCGAGTAGATAATGTCGCCGGGCGCGACGGTCGCGCCGGTCGGCACGTTCTGGACCGGCTTTAGCGCCCCTTCGGGCTCGCCTTGGTGCGCGGCATCACCCGCGGAACCGACGGCGCGGTGGGCCGTTTTACCTGCGGTATCTGAATCGGATGTCCGGTCTTGGAGTCGCGTCCGCGGAAGCTTCCGCTGCCCTTGTTTTTCGACATGGTCGTGCCTCATGAGGGTAGGTTCGTCAAACACGATTATGCTACTCGCACGGTAACTCAACGCAAAGCGGGTTGCGCGAACGACGCCCCGGAATACGGCCCTGAAGGAAGCTTCAGGCCTCGGGCGTTAGCAGGGACACGCCAAGGCGCGCGCGTCGCGCCAGCCACAGGCTGGGCCGGTACCGTGGGTCGCCATACAACCGCGCAAGATTCTTCAGGATGCGCAGCAGTCGCGGTGGTCCAATGGCGTCCCCCCACGCCAGCGGTCCCGCGGGATAGGCCAAGCCGATCCTCACCGCGAGGTCTATGTCTTCAGGCGTCGCGATGCGCTGCTGCGCGATGTCGCAGGCGATGTTGACCACATGCGCCACGGTGCGTTGGACGACGAAGCCCGGACTGTCGTGTATCACGTGAACCGGAACGCCATCCGCTGCGAACATGCTCTTGGCCGCGTCGCGCCAATGGCGTTCGGTTACCGATGTCGTCATCAGCGTGCGGTGCCTGCTCATGTCGAACAGCGTGTCCAGCGCGACGGTGCGCCTGGGGTCGAGACGTTCGTCGAGCGCGGCGGTGGTCGCATCACGGCCCGACGGCAGGACGATGCAAAGTGAATCGGATTTCGGTGTGGCACCGGTGTCGATCTCGGCACCGACACTCTGCAACAGACTGACGACGCGTTGCCTGGAGCCTGGACTGGTGCCGCTGATCCAGGCGCGACGCGGCTGGGCCGGGTCGCTTTGGATGATCGTTGTGGGCGGGACGATCGGGGGGCGCGCCGGGGCATCGGCGCCTCGATAGTCGTAGAACCCACGCCCGGATTTGCGGCCCAGCAATCCGGCAGCCAGCCGCTGAGCGGTCAGCGGCGAAGGCCGGAAGCGCGGCTCCTCGTAGAACTGGTGATAGATCGATTCCATTACCGGATGCGAAACGTCCAAGCCGGTGAGATCCAGCAGCTCGAAAGGGCCCATGCGGAAGCCTGCCTCGAGCTTCAGGATGATGTCGATGGTCGCTGCATCGGCGACGCCTTCGCCGATGATGCGCAAGGCCTCGGTGCCGTAACCGCGCCCGGCGTGATTGACGATGAATCCGGGAGTGTCCTTGGCCTTGACCGGCGTGTGGCCGAGCGCCGACGCGAATTCGACCAGACGCTCGATCACGACCGGGGAGGTCAGCAATCCATCGATCACCTCGACCAACTTCATCAACGGCACCGGACTGAAAAAATGGAGCCCCGCAACGCGTGCGGGATGCGCCGACGCAGCCGCGATCGCGGTGACCGAGAGTGACGAGGTGTTCGTCGCCAGGACGCATTCCTTGCCGACCACACCGTCGAGAGTCGCGATCAAGGTCTGCTTGGCTTCCAGCCGTTCCACGATCGCCTCGATCACCAGATCCGCGTCCGCGAATCCGGCGATGGATTCAGGCAATGCGATATGTGCGACTGCGCTTTCGACCGCCACGGCGGAGAGTTTGCCTTTCGCGACCAGCGTCGCGAGCTGCTCGGCAATCAAACGTTTGGCGTCGGCAGCAGCGAACGGTTTGGCGTCGAGCAGGCGCACGTCGAATCCGGCCTGAGCCACGATTTGCGCGATGCCGCGGCCCATGAGACCCGCGCCGGCGATGCCAACCGTCTTCATCGCCTTGTGCGACGCAGCCATATCTAGTGTCCTGTCCCGTAAATTCCGAAGATAATGCAATTCGAACGGGCGCGGTATTATGTATCGAAACGACGGAGCGGCGCGAGAATCGCAGCAACCAGCAGCGTGCCGGCGCAGCGTCGATTCAATCCGCGACAATTCCAGATCCCTGCACGTTCCGCGTTGATCGACAGCATCTCGCTTGGTCGGCGATCGCGGATTTCCAATGCATCCGGAGTCTCGAAAGCGCGATACGATTTCCGAGCTGCAGGTCGCGGAAATTGAAAGCGCTCGGTTGGTTTGGAAGCGCATCGCCGGTGATCCGCGCGTAGATCACGCAGCGACCTCTTCGCCGCAGTGCGAGCACTGACGACTCGATCGCGTGTTGTAAATCTTACAGTAGACGATAATCGTCGCCTCGAGCCGAGTACGCGCAAGGATGAAGTAAAATCGGAATCGCTTGCTCACCGTGTCCCGTGCGGCAAGAAACCGTTCGATCGGGGCCTTCAGCGCACAATGCAATACAACGATATGCCGGCGGTTCTTCTGCTGCTGACCATCTGGTGCTATTGGTTCGGCGTCGGCGCCATGATCGTTCGTGCCCGCCGCAAAACGCACGACTTGGCGGGGCTCGTTCCCGAGCAGTCGTTCGAACGGGCGATGTTTGTGATCTGGATTCCGCTGGTGATCGCTTGGATCGTATTGCCCTGGCTCGCACTCACCCGCGCCAACCCTTTGTTTGCCGTGCCGCAGTTTGTCAAGGAGGAGCCTCTATACGCCGCGCTTCGCTGGCTGGCCGCGCTGATCGCGCTCGCGTGTCTGGCGATGACGGCCAGCGAAAAACGCAAAGGCACGCTGATCACCGACGGGCTGTTCGCGTACGTCCGCCATCCCATCTACTCGCTGTCGATGCTGCTCATGCTTTGCACGGCCATCATCATCGCAACGCCGCTGATGTTGGGCATCTGGGCGGTGCACCTGGTGTTGAATAACCTCAAGGCGCGCAACGAGGAGCGCCATTTGCTCGCCACGCATGGCGAGCCGTACGCGCAGTACCTGCGTCGCACCGGCCGTTTTTTTCCGCGCTTCGCTGCGCAGACATCATAGACCGAGTTCGACAAGCTGGCGGCCGGAGCGCGACAGTGTCCTGGAACAGAACCCCTATCGAGTTTGCCGCCATGTTGCGAAGGCTGGTTGCCGCGCTGGCGCTGGTGCTGGCCGCGGTGCATGTGCACACGGTTGCCGCAGAGCTACCGGGCAGATTCGATACGGCACAGCCGCCGATGGATCGTTGGACCGAGGACCGCGTTCTCGCGCTCGACCCGGCGAACATTTCGGCGGCCGAAGTGCGTGACGTGCTCGCGTACGCGTCCGCCCCTCGCATCATTACCCTGCAGGGCAGCGTTGCGCTGATCACGATGGAGCCCTTCGCCGAATATCTGGCGGCGATGGGCTATCCCGAGTCGCGGCTCAAGGATCCGCGCGACGGAAGCCTGTCGCAGGGGAGCTTCGCCGACAGCTCGCAGCTCGCGGGCACGGTGGCATGGTATTACGAGACCGAGGGCATGATGCCGATGCTGATTGGGCACAGTCAGGGAGGCATGCTCGCGATCAAGGTGCTCCATGAATTTGCCGGTGCGTTTCACGCCGCGATTCCGGTCTGGAATCCCGTGACCGCGCAATCCGAGCAACGCACGACCATCATCGACCCACTGACCGGGCTCGAGCGCCCGGTGATCGGCCTCAAGCTTCCCTACGTCGCCGCGATGGCGACCGGCAAGCTGCCGCGCGTTCTGCTCGGGCAATGGGAGATATTGGGAAAGCTGCGCACCATTCCCGACACGGTCGAGGACTTCACCGGCTTTTCGATCGAATGGGATTTGATCGCGGGGACCTTGCCGGGCAGCGAGAAATACCACGCTGCCGGCAGCGCACACGTGCGCAACGTCGAGCTCCCGGCCGAGACCAGTCACATAGCGATGCCGCGCACGCGGTATCTCGCAGGCAATCCGGTCACGCGCGCGTGGATCGACAGCTACGATCCCGCGTCGCCGGTGGCCGCGCCGCCCGCAGGGCCCGGCATCGACGCTTCGAACATCGTTCACGCGGCCGACATCTGGTACAGCGTCAAGAAGCACTGGTGCCTTGGAGCGCAGCGTTTGATCAGCTCGCGGCGCGCCGCGATCGCGGCGAAAGGCGGCGCCGGATGAAAGGCAAGCTGAACCTGTTCCAGGCGGCAATGATCCGCTGGCGCGAGATGCACCCGTACAATGCCGTGCATGTTGTTCACGTGCCGCGTCCGATGGATGCGGCGCGGCTCGAGGCAGGGATCCGGCGAAGGCTCGAGGAGCTCGGGCTTACCGGACTCGGTCTCGATCGCCGCCGCCTGCGCTATGAATGGTCCGGCGGCGGCTCGGCGGCGACCATCGCGGCACTCGCGGGTGGCGCCGATCCGCTCGCCACGCTCCATGGCGAAATCGAGCGGCAACTCAATCTCGCGTTTCCCACCGAAGGGCGCTTCGATCCGTTCCGGTTTTTCGCCGTCGTCGACGAGAAGTCTTTCCATCTTGGCATCGCCTACGATCACTTTGTCGCCGGCGGCGACTCGATCGTGCTGTTGCTACAGCGCTTTGTCGAAGACTATTGCGGGGTCGAGCGTTCCGGTCCGGCGTTGCCCGTTCCCACGTTATACCCGCCCAAATACCGGCACCTGTTCGCGCGCCAGGCGGTTCCGCTGGTCAAAGGTCTGGCCAGTCTGCGCACACTGATCGCGAGCTGCCGGCGGTCGGTCAGGCCGCGCTATGCGAGCAGCGGAGACGGCTACAACGGCGTCGCGTTTTTCCGCCTTGATTCCGGCGAGCATACGAAACTGGCGCGAACGGCACGCGACTGGGAAATGACGCAAAATGACCTGTTCCTGTCGATTCTGCTCTGGATCCTGTCGCCGCGGGTCGCCGAGCGCCGAGAGGCGAAGCGGCGGCGCGAGCTGGGCGTGGCATCGATCGTCAATGTCAGGCGCGATTTCGGCGCGAAGGCGGCCAACGGCTTTGTCCCGCTGCTGGCATCGTTTCGCATTGCCCATCCGGTGCCGCCCGGCATCGGGCTGCGCGAGCTCGCGAGCTTCGTTCACGCCGAAACCAGTCACGTTAAGCGCGGCTAGCTGTACTTGCAGACGCTGCTGGCGATTGGCTTGTCAGGGATGCAGTGGCGGTTTCTCTCGGCCGAGCAAAGACAAGGCTTCCATGCGAAGAATTATGCGGTGTGGGCGGGCATGACGCCGCTGTTTCTGGACGCACTCTGGCCCGCGGCCCGCACTTACCCATTTCGCCTCGAATACGTGCGGGCGGTGGCGACCGGTCCACTTTCGCCGATCGTCGTCGCGCTGACAACGCTGGGCGAGGTTGTCCAGATCGCATTGTCATTCAGGACCGCGGCATTCGACCGCGAGCGAGTCGACGGCATCATCGCCGATATCACTAACTGCATCAGGAGTCTTTGACGATGACCACGCCGTACCGTGCCATTTGCCTTTTCGCCGCCGCTTCGATAGTGCTGTCCGGCTGTGTGACCGCGCCGCTCGAGGCGCCGGGCGACGACTTGCGCGAGGCGAAGGCGGGGAGCGTGCTGCGCTCGCTGTCGATCGACCGCGCGGTCGAAGACCGCATTCTCGCGCTCGACCCGGAGCGCATTGGCGAGGACGACGTACGCGACGCGCTCGCCAAAGGGCCGACGCCGAGGATCTTCGAGGTGCATGGCGGCATTTACCCCGTCCAGGTTCTGATGCAATCGTTCGCGGAATTTCTGATTGGAATGGGGTATCCGGAGAACCGTATTCGCGACCCCGGCGACGGCGCCTTTTCGCGCAGTCCGTACGAGCTTAGCGAGCACCAAGCCGGCGAGATCGCCTGGTACTACGAGCACGAAGGCGTGCGGCCGATGCTCGTCGGCCACAGTCAGGGTGGAATCCAGGTGGTGAAGATCCTGCACGAGCTCGCGGGCACCTTCGGCCCCACACGGCGCGTGTTCAACCCCGTTACCCGGGAGCTCGAGGAGCGCACGACCATCGTCGATCCCTTGACCGGACGCGAGCGGCCCGTCGTGGGAGTTAGCGTCTCCTATGCGGCGGTCGTCGGCACGGGCGGGTGGGCGCTGGTTCTGCCGGTGCACTGGAAAGTGGTGAACGTCATCCGCGCGATTCCGGACACCGTCGACGACTTCACCGGCTACCGGATCGGCCTCGACTTCTTCGCCTGGGACGCGCCCGGACTGGAGGCCGTCAAGACATTTCACGCTGAGGGAAGGGCCATGGTGCGCAACGTGACGCTGCCCGCGGTGTATTCGCACGTGTTCGTCCCCGCCACCTCGCAACTCGCCGAGTCTCCCGCGATGCGGACCTGGCTCAACGCCTTCGATCCGGACAATGAAGCGGGCAGGGCGGCGGTGCCCGACGCCGCCGCGACCAACGTCATGTTCGCTGCCGACGTCTGGCACAGCATCAAGAAGCACTGGTGCCTCGAGGCACAACAGTTGATTCGAGCGCGGCGCGCGGCGCGCTGACCGCCACGGACGCTCGGGGCACGTTGCTCCGGGCAGCGAAGCAGGCGATAATTGCCGATTGTCCGCCATGCGCTGGGTCGCCGCCGGGGTTTCAATCCGGGCGTTCGGCCCCAGACAGTAAAGCTCCCGCCCATGTCAGGCCCTCTCGCCGGAAAAGTTGCGCTTGTCACGGGCGCATCGCGCGGTATCGGCCGCGCGATTGCGCGCAAGCTGGCATCCGCCGGCTCGGATGTGGCCGTGAATTACTACAATAGCCACGACGAGGCCGAATCCTTGTGCCTGGAGTTGCGGGCGATGGGGCGCGCCGCGAGGGCGGTGCAGGGTAGCGTTGGCATTCCGGAGAGCGTCGACGACATGTTCGTCGAGCTCGGCAAGCATTTCGATCGCCTCGATATCGTCGTCAGCAATGCCGCCAGTGGCGTGCTCAAGCCGGCGATGGAAATGTCGCTCAAGCATTGGCGCTGGTGCATGGAGACCAATGCCTTTGCACTCGATTTGCTGGCGCAGCGGGCGGTGCCCTTGATGCGCGACGGCGGACGCATCATCGCCATGTCCAGCCTTGGCGCATCGCGTGCCATGCCCGATTACGGTTTCATCGGGGCGTCGAAGGCGGCGCTCGAATCGCTGGTGCGTACGCTGGCGCAGGAGCTTGGGCCCAGGAACATCCGGGTCAACGCGGTCAGCGCCGGCGTCGTCGATACCGATGCGCTGCGCTACTTTCCCAATCGCGAGCAATTGCTGGCGAATTTCTCAGAGCGCACTCCGGCGGGTGCGGTGCTGAGCCCCGACGATGTCGCCGGGGCGGTCTATCTTTTGTGCCTGCCCGAGGCGGCGATGATCAACGGTCACACGCTGGTCGTCGACGGTGGTTTTTGCATCTCGGGATGATGACCGGACGAACAACATGCCGATGACGCCGGACTCCGGTCTGGCCGGCAAGGTCGCGATCGTGACCGGCGGCAGCCGCGGCATCGGCCGGGCGATCGTCGAGCTCCTCGCGGCCGAGGGCGCGGACGTGACGCTGTTCTATCGGGACCAGATTGCGGCGGCGCAGGAAGTCGTTGCCGCTGCACAATCGGCCGGAGCAAGCGTCGGATCGGAACAAGTCGATGTGCGGAACAGCAAAGCTTGCGCCGCGGCCGTCGATCGGGTCGCCGAACGTGCCGGCAGGATCGATATCCTGGTGAACAACGCGGGGATGATACGCGACAACCAGCTGGCGGCGATGGATGACGAGGATGTCTCGCTGGTGCTGGACACCAACATCGGCGGCGTATTCAACGTCACGCGCGCCGCGGTACCGCATATGATCGTTCAGCGTGCCGGCAAGATCATCAACCTCTCGTCGGTCGCGGGCGAGAAGGGCGGCCGCGGACAGACCAATTACGCGGCGAGCAAGGGCGCGGTCAATGCGTTCACCCGCGCCCTTGCGGTCGAGCTGGCGCCGCGCAAGATCACGGTCAACTGCGTTGCGCCAGGTGTGATCGAGACCGAAATGTCGCAGGCCGTGCGCGACATGGCAGGCGACACGGTCAAGTCGCGGATCCTGCTCAAGCGCTACGGCAAGCCGGAGGAAGTCGCCTACGCCGTCTGGTTTCTCGCCTCGCGGTACGCGGATTATGTGACGGGTCAGGTACTCAGTGTCGATGGCGGTTTCAAGATGGAATAATGAGTGGAATAACGAGCGGAATAACGAGTGGAGTGAATTCATGACGCAAACGGAAGTCACCAAGGAAGAAATCATGGCGGTCTACCCTAAGGTTGCCGAGACGATGGCCGATGCGCTCGGCTGCGACGTCGAGGATGTCAAGCTCGACGTGTCGCTGATCGAAGGGCTGGACGCGGAATCGATCGATTTTCTGGACATGGTCTTTCGACTCGAGCGCACGTTCAAAATCAAGATTCCGCGCGGCAAGATCGTCGAAAATGCACGCGGCGATCTACCTGAGGCCGAGTTCGAGCAAAAAGGCATCGTCACCGAAAAGGGCATGGCGCAGCTCCGATCGTATCTTTCGGAGATTCCCGCCGAGCGCTTCAAGACGCCCATGAAGGTCGCGGACATCCCGCGGCTGTTCACTCCCGAAACGTTCTGCAAGCTGGTCGTGCATGCGCAGCGCGAAGCGCAACCCGCGGCCTGATCGCACCGGCGTCTTGCCGCTTGAATGACGGCGCATTTTGCCGCGTACTCGTTTGTCGACCGCATCACCGAATTTATCGATGGGTCGCGGGCGCGCGGCTTTTTCT
>VBDA01000024.1:8785-14436 GCA_005883655.1 Betaproteobacteria bacterium
GGCGGTCGGCCAACTGGCGGCATGGGTCGCGATGAGTAAAGTGGATTTTCGCGGGCGGCCGGTGGCGGCATTGGCCACGCAGACTCGCTGCTTGGGCGTGGCGCTGCCCGGTGACGTGCTCGAGCTCGCAGTTGAGATCGAGGACTGCGATGACAATATGGTGGTCTATGGCGGCAGCGCGTTCGTGGAGGGCAGACAGGTGATCGAGCTCGAGCATTGCCTCGGTCCCATGCTGCCAGTCGAGGATTTCGACGCGCCCCATGCACTGCGCGAGCGGCTCTCGCTCCTTCGCGATCGGGGCGCGCCACGTGGACGATTTTCCGGCGTGGATCTGCCCGAGACTGTTGTGATCGAGCATGTGGCCGGCAAATCGCTGCGCGCGACCCTGAACGTGCCGCGCGAGGCGCCATTCTTCGCCGATCACTTTCCGCGCAACCCGGTTTTTCCCGCGACGCTGTTGCTGGACGCGCAGATTCGCATAGCGGCGGATCTCGTGGAAAAAAGCTGCGGCCCCCAATTTGCAAGCCCCGTTGCATCGCGAATGACCCACTTCAAGATGCGCGCGTTCATCACCCCGGGCCAGGAGGTCGAGCTCGAGGCAACGCTATCGGGTCAGGACGCGCTAGCCGCACGCGTCATGCTGAGCGCGAAGGTGGCCGGCAAGTCGGTCGCGACGGCGCGAGTCGAGTTTGCGGCGAGGGAACCGACATGAAGGAAGCGAAGCGACGGGTGGCAATCACCGGTCTGGGCCTGGTCACACCGGTCGGCAACGATGTTGCGACGACGTGGAGCGCGGTACTGGCGGGAAGAAGCGGCGCGGCGCCGATCAGCCTGTTCGACGCCCGCGGGTTTTCGACGCGCATCGCGGCCGAAGTCAAGGAATTCGACGAGGCGTCGCTGGTCCCCGATCGCAAGCTCGTCAAGTTCGCCAACCGCTCTCACCGTTTCGCGCTCGCCGCCGCCGAGCAGGCGATCCGCGACGCGGGCATCGCGCCGACGGCTGCGAATGGCGAGCGTTGGGGCTGCGCGGTCGGCACCGGCATGATGGGTGTCGCCTACGCCGATCTCGCGGACATTCAGTGTCAAGCCGCGGCCGACGGCGAGCTGCATCCGGACCTGCTGCTGCAGAACGAAGCAGCGAACGATCCGATGGTTTTCTGTCGCAGTCAGGCGACTGGCGGTCTGGCACTGCTGACTCGCCGCTTCGGTATCCTCGGCTATGCAACGTCGGTGCACACCGCGTGCGCCTCAGGAGGGCAGGCGATCGGCACCGCCTTGAAACTGATTCGTCGCGGGAGCGTCGATTTTGCGCTGGCCGGAGGATTCGATTCGATGATCAGCCCGGTCGGGCTGGCGGGATTTTGTCTGCTATCGGCACTGTCCGCGGACAACGAGACGCCCGAGCGTGCGAGCCGCCCTTTCGATGCCACGCGCAACGGTTTCGTCCTCGGCGAAGGCGCGGGATTTCTGGTGCTCGAGGAGTGGGCATCGGCGCGGCGGCGGGGTGCGCATATTTACGCGGAGCTTGCGGGCGACGGCAATTCGCTGTCTTCGTACCGCATCACGGATTCGCCGCCCGACGGCGACGGACCGATCCAGTCGATGCGTTCGGGGCTGAGCGATGCCGGGGCAACGCCGGCCGATATCGATTACATCAACGCTCATGGAACGTCGACGCATATGAACGACAAGAGCGAGAGCGCGGCGGTCCACGCCGTCTTCGGTCGGCGCACGCAGGAGGTGTCGGTGAGCTCCACCAAGAGCTCGATGGGGCATTTGATCGCTGCAGCTGGCGCGGTCGAGGTGGCGATTTGTGCGCTCGCGATCGAGCATGGTGAAATGCCGGTCAATGCCAACCTGCGGGACCCCGATCCCGATTGCGATCTCAACTTTGTCGTCGACGCTCCTCGCAAGCAGCGGGTACGAATGACGCTTTCCAATTCCTTCGGCTTCGGCGGATCGAATAGTTGCGTGGTGCTGCGCAACCCCGAGCTCGTGGAAGACGGGGCGGCCGGCTGATTACTGCGCAGCGATCATGGCCAAGCCGAAAGTGCTCATCACAGGGTCCCGTGCCGTATGTGCTTCAGGCATGGATCCGGAGGGAATCCTTGCAGCGTTGCGCGAGGGGCGCTCGGCCATTGCACCCATAAAGCAGTGGGACACGGCCGGCTGGCCGGTGACCGCGGCGGCGGAAATCGCGGACTTCAATCCGCGCGCACTGGTCGAAGACCGGAAGCTGCACAAGCTGATCCGGCGCACCGATATGCTCGGCCTCTATGCCGCGAGCCGCGCCATCGACAGCGCGGGCTTCACGACGCACCGCGACACGCTGGGCGCCGATGACGCGGCCGGATTTGCCGATCGAAGCGGCATTTACGTTGGCTCGGGCGGCGGCGCATACAACTCGCAGTACGAGTACTTTCCCCTGATGAGCGAATCTCACGGCGATCTCCAAGCCTTCGGCCGCGAGCTGGGGAGCGCGGTCAATCCGATGTGGCTGCTGCGCACGCTGCCCAATAACGTTCTCTGCCACGTCGGCATCAAGTACAACCTCAAGGGCAGCAACGCCTGCATCACCAATCACAGCGCTGGCGGGACGCTTGCGGTGATCGAGGCTGCCGAGGCATTGCGACAAGGCGAGGCCGATCGTGCGGTCGCGGTCGGTCACGACGCACCGATCGAGCCGCAGCTGGTGCTCTACTATCACCAGTGCGGATTGCTTGCATCAGACACCGTCCGGCCGTTCGATCTTGCGCGCAGCGGCAGCCTTTTCGGCGAGGGTGCGGGTGCGTTCACGCTCGAGACCGAACGCGCCGCGGCGGACCGTAACGCGACCGTGCTGGGGGAAGTGCTGGGGGGAGGCTACGCGACCGAAGCGACCGGGCTGCTCGCCATTCGCGACGACGGCGACGGCCTCGCGCGAGCGATCGCCGGTGCGCTCGATGATGCGGGGCTCGCACCTCGCGACGTCGGCATGATCGTCGCGCACGGCAATGGCACCCTTCAATCGGATGCTTCGGAAGCGGCGGCGATTCGAACCTGCTTCGGCACAGGAGAAAACGCGCCTCCGGTGACCGCATTCAAGTGGGCGATCGGGCATCTCATCGCCGCGGCCGGCATCGTCGAGGCGGTCGTCGCGCTCGCTGCTTTGCGCGAGCGGATCGTCCCCGGAGTAGCGACCCTGACGAATCTGGACCCGGATTGCGCAGGCCTGCGTGTTTCCAGCGCAGCGCAGGAGCCGCGCAGCAATGTTGCGCTCATTCTCTGCCGCGGTTTTGCCGGAACCAACGCGGCGCTCCTCGTCAGCGCGAGGTAGCAACGTGGCGGATGCCGCCGACGCCGAAAGCGCCGCTGGAGAAGCGCCCGGCGCCGCAGTCGCGCCGGACGCCAGCCGCTGCGGCATCGATAGCGTCGAGATTTCGCGCATCGAGCGCCTGCTCTCGGAAGCGCCGGCCGAAGCGCTGAGCAAGATCTTTTCCGCGCAAGAGCTCGCCGACAGCGGTTCCGGTCCCGGCCGCGCAGCGAGTCTCGCGGCGCGGTTTGCGGCCAAGGAAGCTTGCGTCAAGCTTTTTCCACGCGAGCTCGCACTGGGGCAGATAGATCCGGCGGAATTTTCCGTGGCACGCGATGCCTATGGCGCCCCGCAGATTGTATGCGGGGCGAAAGCGCAAGCCTTGCTCGACCGCCATCGCATTCGCACCATCGTCGTATCCCTGACCCACGATCGCAGCAGCGCATCGGCGGTCGTGCTGGCGATTCCGGCGCACGCCGAAGTGCCGCTGGCGGGGAAAGTGCTGTATCACGTCCTGCCGTTGCGCAGAACGGTGATCATGGACAACCTACGGCGCGTGTTCGGCGCTGCGGTGCCGGCGACCGAGATCGAGCGCCTGGCGCAAGCGCATTACGGCCATCTGTGGCGACTATTCGGCGAGTTCCTGCGCTTTCGATGGATGTCGGCCGCGCGCCGCGCCGCGTGGGTGCAGGTGCAGGGCGTCGAGACGCTTGCAAGCGCGCTCGATCGAGGCAAGGGTGTGCTGATTCTGACGGGGCACTTCGGCAGCTTCGAGGTGGCGACGATCGCGGGCCTCTCCAGCTTTCCGCAGATGCATGGCCGCATTCACTTCGTTCGCCGCGCCATCAAGCCGCAGTGGCTGGACGCACTCGTCACGCGACGATTTCGGCGCGCGGGCTTCGGCGTCATGGCCAAGCGTGGGTCGCTCGACGCCATTCTCGAGCGGCTCGCGGCCGGCGATATGGTCGTCTTTCCGTTCGACCAGCACGCGGGTCCTCCCGATGGAATCGAGAGTGAATTTTTCGGGCATCGTGCGTGGACGTTCAAGAGCCTCGCCATTATCGCGCTGGCGACCGGTGCGCCGGTGCTGCCGGCGGCAAGCTGGCGTGAACCCGATGGCAGTCATGTGCTGCGTTTCGACGATCCCGTGCCGCCGGTCGAGAACGACAATGTGAGCGAGGAGATCCGGCTCAATACGCGCGCCTACAACGCCGTGCTCGAGCGCCTGGTCCTCAGGCACCCGGAGCAATGGTTCTGGGTGCACCGCCGATGGAAAACGATTGTTTCGCGGAAGTAGCGAGCAGTCCATTTGCGGTGGCTCAAAATGGATCAGTCATCAGTGTCAGACTGATTTCTCACTGGGCGGCAGTATTGAGCCTACAATATGGATAAGCAATAAACACCTGCTGCAACAGGCGCAGGATCCGACACGTCTGTCGGCGTTTTGCAGAACGGGTGTGGGCATGATCGAGCGGCACGCGACGTTGCGAAAAATCGCGTTGAGCTGTTTTGCCGCCCGAGAGGAAAGTATTGAATAATTTCGGCCAACGCAAAACCAGCGGAACTTTTGTTGCACGCGTCCCTTTGGCGGTTCTTTCTCGTGTCTTCTCCAAGATCTTCCTTCTGGCCTGTCTGACCATTGCAATCCTGCCGGTTTTTGCAGATGCATCGATAACAACGACTACCACTCTGTCCGGCAGCGCCAACGCGGTGACCGGTGACGTGACGTTGTTCGTCAACATCGATGCCTGTCCGCCTGCCGGGGCGCCGAATGCGAGCGGCACCGTGCAGTTCTTCGAGGGCTCGACGGCGGTCGGGAGCTTCACGCTGACCAATTTTCTTCCGCCGCCTCCGAACACCAATCCCTGCGGCGGCGGTCCGTACATGTATGAGCGCGGCCAGCTCACGCTGCCTGCGGTGAGCCCCGGCACCCACACCTACACGGCGGTCTACAGCGGCGATACGATCTATGCGCCGACCACACCTACACGGCGGTCTACAGCGGCGATACGATCTATGCGCCGAGCACTTCGGCAGCGATTCCGGTCACCGTGCCGCCGCGGCCGGTGCTCATCACCACCACCAATACGCTGAGCGCCAGCGCCAACGCGGTGACCGGTGACGTGGCGTTGTTCGTCAACATCGATGCCTGTCCGCCTGCCGGGGCGCCGAATGCGAGTGGCACCGTGCAGTTCTTCGAGGGCTCGACGGCGGTCGGGAGCTTCACGCTGACCAATTTTCTTCCGCCGCCTCCGAACACCAATCCCTGCGGCGGCGGTCCGTACATGTATGAGCGCGGCCAGCTCACGCTGCCTGCGGTGAGCCCCGGCACCCACACCTACACGGCGGTCTACAGCGG
>VBDA01000025.1 GCA_005883655.1 Betaproteobacteria bacterium
AAATGCAGCGCCTACCATCGCTCCCATCGAGCAGCCGGCAACGAAATCGGGTGCGATGCCCGCTTCCGTCAGTGCCCGCAATACCCCGATATGCGACCAGCCACGCGCCGAGCCGCTGCCGAGAGCGATTCCAAGTGTGGGTCGATGAGTCATTGCCCATTGTGCGCCTCTAAACGAGCCGTTCGTCGGACCGACCAGCGTTGCCCTTGCGCTTGCGAACCGTCGAAGTCTGGTCTATTTTCGAAGAATGCCTCCGTGGCTGATGGCGCTGACGATTTGCGCAACGCTCTTGGGTGCCGTGGTGCTGTTTTTAAGCATTACCCGCATCCTTCTGCTGCTGCGCGAATCCGAGGTCGCACGGCTGCCCGCCGCTAGCGAAGCGGATGTGACGTTCAACCAGGCGGGAAGCTACGTCCTGCACGTCGAGCATCCGCGTTTCAACATGGCGCTACTGCACTCCGACTTCGTGCTGCACGACGCGACGAATGGAAGCGACGTGCGCTCATCGCCGGTTATTTTCCATACGACCACGTCGGGATTCTCTACGGTAAGCATCTCGATACGTCAATTCGAGGTCGGCCATCCCGGCGTCTACCGGTTGCTCATCACCGGCATCGATGCGTCGAGCGACTTGTCGAGAATCGAATTGATCTTCACGCGGCCGTATGCCGGCGCGCTCTTTCTGCTGATCGTCGCCACGGTTTTCGGCGGCGTCTGCCTGATCGGCGGGCTGGTATTTACAGCACTGCAGTACGCCGGCAAGCTGTAGGTCGACTGGTTCGGGACAACTCCATGGCCACGAGCGCTACGATCGTCTCGGTTGCATCCGCGCACAATTGCGACGCCGCGCAGCTCCGCCTGCGTAACGACCCACGGCTGCGCAACGTACCGTGGAGCGACCTTCTTTCATTGCGCCGCCACGAGATCGCGCACGAGCTGACGCTTTCGCTGCCCTGGCTATTGGCTTCGCTGGCGGCCGCTCACTGGCGTCTTTATCCGCTCGCGCTGCTCGCCTCGTTCATGTTTTTTCTCACCGGCCTGCGCCAGGTACACAACGCCTATCACTATGCGCTCGGCGTCCCACGTGCGGCGACCGAGTGGGTGATGCTGGCATTAAGTGTCCTGATGCTCGGATCGATGCACGCGGTTCAGGTCAACCATCTGCGCCACCATCGCTACTGTCTCGGAGAGGAAGACGTCGAGGCGATGAGTGCGCGTCTGCCGGCTTGGCGCGCGCTGCTGCTCGGACCCTGGTTTCCGCTGCGTCTGCACCACGCGGCGCTCCAGGTCGGCAGCCCGAGGCAGCGTCGCTGGATCGGTGTCGAGCTGCTCGCCAATGCCGTGTGGATCGCGCTCGTATTCGCGTTCCTGGACAATCGAGTCCTCCAGTACCACGTCATGGCCATGGCGCTCGGACAATGCCTGACTGCGTTCTTCGCCGTGTGGACCGTGCATCACGATTGCAGCGACGGAGCGTTCCCGGCGCGTACGATCCGCAATCCTTTGAAGGCGCGGTTGACCTATGCGATGTTCTATCACGTCGAACATCACCTCTATCCGGCCGTTCCAACCCGTCGCTTGCCGATCCTCGCGCGGCGTCTCGACCGCGTCGCGCCGGATCTGGGTGCGCTGAAGGTCTTCTAGAGACGATGCGAGAAAGAGGCGGGCGTGTTCAAACGTTCCGGCGCGAAACTGGACAGACGCGCCACTATTGCGGGTTTTCGGCGATGCTCACGAGCACGAGACGATCGCCGCAGGGCGCGAAGTGATAGAAATTCGCGAACTTCTGCCCCTTCGAGTTCGTTCCTTCCGTCCTGACGTAGCCGGTGCCGGGCTTGACCGAGACTTCGTCGGGAGCGCTCGGCACAAGAAAACGATCCGCGTACACGATGAAGTCGGAATCGATCCCTTCCAACCCGCGAATCGCCGCGATCTGCTTGGCGTCGAAACCCTGCGCCGCGAGAAGGCCTTTGAGGTTCTTTTTCAGCGCCGCGTCGTGCATGGCCTTGTACGCCGCGGTCACCGCCTGCTCGGTGGGCTTGGGCGCGGTCACGTCGTAGCGATTGCCTTGCGTCCGGTCGCCTTCGCTCACCTCTTTGACCTTGGGGCTTGATAAGGGCAGATCAAAATCAAAACTGCCTTGGCGCTTGTGCAGGACGCTGCCAATCGCACGCTCAGGATCTTCCTTCATCCTGCTCGACCAGTAGCGCCCGCCAACCTCTTGCTCGCGGCTGCTGCCGCCGAAATACGTGCCTGCGGCGAAATATTTCGATGTGCCATGGTTAAGCGTCACCTCGAGATACTTGGCGTTGCGCAGCTCGGCCAGCACGCGCGCCTGCGTCATCGGGCAGGCCGAGCCCGCGATTATCGGCGAGGCGATCGGCTTGTCCGTGACATAAACCACCGTGCCCGCGCCGCCGGCCGCCGGATAAGCGATGCCGTCGACCAGGTCGAACTCGCCGATGTTGATTTCCTTGTAATGTCCCTTCACCGGCGCTGGATACGCATAGGGCGCCACTTTCTCCTCCGCGACCTTCTTCGCGCTCGGCGCCACCTTTTCGGACGCGCCGGGAGAAGACTGTTCCTTTCCGCAGCCCCATATTGCAAGCGTCGCGACACATACTGTGACGACATCAAGACGAAGATTTCTCATCGGTGTTTTCGGTCGGGAGGCGAGCTATCCGCGAGCGTCAGACGAACGCCGTGCTCAGCGAACCGACGTGCCGAGCGGAGACGAACCCCGATGGTGCGCACGGTTGCTGCCTGCAAACGAGGCCCATCCCTGCTGCGCGATCTACCGGCTGACCAGGCATTGGCCCCCGTCGATCTTGAAGTTCTGCGTCATGGTCTCGGTACTGCTGCCGTTCTTGTCTTTGGTGGTCTTTTTCACCGTCAACGTAGCAGACGGGCCGTTGACGACGAGCAGGCCGTTGGCCTTGATAGCGGCCGAGTATTGCTCCTCTGTCTGAGACATCTCCTTCATCATGCCCGACATCATTGTCCGATCCTTGGCGGGCATGCTCTTCCATTGCTCCTGCATCTCTTTGGTGGTGAGCTGGTTGGCTTCCTCCATCTTGCCGGCGTGGGTCAGTCCCATTTGCTTGACGGCAACCTTGCCGCACGGGTGATCGAGTATCGCCGCACCTTTCACCTCGCTTCCTGACGCGGCGGTGCCGTACAACATGAGCGGCAACACGGTGCTGATGCAAAGAGCCGAGAATCGACGTTGTTTCATTTGTTTTTCCCTTTTGTTGAGGCGAAACCGGGGACAGAAGCCGATTTCGCACGACCGTTAAGGAAGGTCTGTCCAGAAATTTTTACTCGAATCTTATATCCACTGCGCGGATAACGCGACTCCAGGTTGTCACTTCGCCCCCCCAGCACGCGGTGGAAGTCTTCCGGCGAGCCTCCCGCCAGGTCGTAGCCCTGGGCAAGGAACGTCGCGCGGGTCTCCGGCTCCTGGAGAATCGAGCTCAGGTGTCGCTACCCCCGTCGGATATTGCATGCCTTGATCGAGTATTTTGGGTTGAGCCCTTCTGAGTGATAATGGATTCATGACCAATCCCGATCCCCTCCGTGCTCACCACGACATGGGTGGGCTCCCGGCCGGTGCGGTCGAGCCGACCGAGCACGACTACGCCTTGTGGGAAAAGCGCGTCGATGCGCTGATGGTGCTGCTCGGCCATAAGGACCGGCGGCTCATCACCGTGGACGAGCTCCGACGCAATATCGAGAGCCTCGGCCCCGAAGCCTACGACAAGATGAGCTACTACGAGCGCTGGATTTACGCGATCACCCAGGTGCTCCTCCAACGCGGCGTGATCACCGTCGACGAACTGGGCCGCAAGATCGAAGCCATCCGGGCCCGTGAGACGCAACGTGGCTGACGCTTTCTCTCCTCGGTTCCACATAGGCGATCGGGTCATGGTGCGCGAGGCCTACCCGATCGGCCACGTCCGCACTCCATACTATATCCGCGGCAAGCACGGTGTAATCGAGCGGCTTTGCGGTGCGTTCCCCAATCCGGAGGAGCTGGCCTATGCGAGATCGGGACAGCCGGCGCAGCCGCTGTACCGCGTGCGTTTCTTGCAGCGCGACGTGTGGCCCGACTATGCCGGTCAGCCCCTCGACGTGGTCGAGGTCGAGATTTATCAGCACTGGCTGGAAGCGGAGGAGCACGCACGATGAGCCACGATCACGATCATACCGAAGACCATGCGCACGTCCACCGCTATCCACCACGCCCAGACCAGGACGACACGCTCACCTACTATCGTGCGATGGAGGCGGCGGTGCGCGAGCTGCTGATCGACAAGGGCGTCCTCACCGCCGAGGACGTGCGTCGCCAGGTAGAGAACATGGACGGCCGCAACGCCGGTCTCGGCGCAAAAATGGTAGCTCGCGCGTGGATCGACTCCGCGTACAAGCAGCGTATGCTCGCCAACGGCAGCGAGGCGGCCGAGGAGATCGGCCTCGACGTGGGGCCGCTCAAGTTGGTGGTTGTAGAGAACACCCCGACGGTCCATAACGTGATCGTCTGCACGCTTTGCTCGTGCTATCCGCGCATGCTGCTCGGCCTGCCGCCGGACTGGTACAAGAGCCGCAATTATCGTTCGCGTGTGGTGCGCGAGCCGCGCGCGGTGCTCGCTGAGTTTGGCACCGTGATTCCCGACGACGTGCTGATCCGCGTCCACGATAGCACCGCGGATATGCGCTACCTGGTCGCGCCCAGGCGTCCGCAAGGAACCGAAAACTGGGGCGAAGCCGAACTTGCGAGGCTGGTGACGCGCGACAGCATGATTGGCGTCGCATTGGCGGATCCCGCGTAGCGGTCCATTCTTGACCGTCACCGCGCGATCATGCCTGATACGTCCACCGTTTTGATCGTCGTCGACGTTCAGAGCTCATTCCTGCCGGGTGGCAGCCTCGCCGTTCCAAGAGGCAACGAAGTCGTATCGGTCATCAACGACATGGCCAAGCGTTTTGCCAATGTGGTGCTCACCCAGGATTGGCATCCCGCGGGACATCGCTCGTTCGCATCCTCGCATCCGGGCAAGAAACCATTCGACAAGATCACGCTCGACTATGGCGAGCAGATACTGTGGCCCGACCACTGCGTCCAAG
>VBDA01000026.1:0-1374 GCA_005883655.1 Betaproteobacteria bacterium
AATCGCGAGCTCGAGCGCGTGCGGCAGCGTCGCGGCAATGTGCGCGCGCGCATGTCCGAGCTGTGCCGCGTAGCCCGAGAACTCCTGACCGAGCGTCAGCGGCGTCGCGTCCTGCAGGTGCGTGCGGCCGATCTTGACAATGTCGACGAACTCCGCTGCTTTGGCGGCCAGCGTTGCCTGCAAGGCGTCGATCGCGGGCATGAGATTGCGGGTGACCGTTTCCGCGGCTGCCACGTTCATCGCGGTGGGAAAGACGTCGTTCGACGATTGGCCGCGATTGACATCGTCGTTGGGATGCACCCGGCGGCCTTCGCCGCGCGCGCCTCCGAGGATCTCGGAGGCGCGGTTGGCGAGTACTTCATTGACGTTCATATTCGTTTGCGTGCCGGAGCCGGTCTGCCAGACCGTGAGCGGAAATTCGCCGTCGTGCCGTCCCGCAAGTCCTTCATCGGCAGCGGCTACGATGGCCTCAGCCGTTTTCACGGACAGGATGCCGAGCTCTACATTCACCTGCGCCGACGCGCGCTTAACGATCAGCAGCGCGCGGATGAGCGCAGGCGGCATCTTCTCCGTCGAAATGCGGAAGTACTGGAGCGAGCGCTGCGTCTGTGCGCCCCACAAGTGCTCTTCCGGGACTTCGATCGGCCCGAAGGTGTCGCGCTCGGCGCGTGTGGATCGAACCGTCATGAGCGATCTCCGCATTCAGCAGCAAGGGCGAGGCGCCCCGTCTTTAGTAGCATTCTACCGCCTTGGTGCCGACGCTTTCGCGCGCGGCACAGGCGCCGCTCGCAACCCAACGCCAATGAAAAGGGCGCTCGCAGGCGCCCCTCTTCATTCCATATGCAGGTGAATCACGCCGCCGGCGTTTGCTCCGACGGCGCGGCTGCAGGCGCGGCCGGTGGCGGTATGGCAGGTCCTGCGGCCTCTTCCGCGGCTGCCTTCATCGACAGCCGCAGGCGGCCCTTGTCGTCGGCCTCGAGCACCTTGACCTTTACCACCTGCCCCTCCTTGACGTAATCGGACACCTGGTTGACGCGCTCCTTGGCGATCTGCGAGATGTGCAGCAGCCCGTCCTTGCCCGGGAGCACCTGCACGATCGCGCCGAAATCGAGCAGGCGCAAGACCGTTCCCTCGTAGATGCGGCCGACTTGGACGTCGGCTGTGATGTCCTCGATGCGCTTCTTGGCCGCGTTGCACGCGTCGGCGTTGACCGATGCGATAGTCACCATGCCGTCGTCCTGAATGTCGATGGTGGTGCCGGTCTCTTCGGTCAGAGCGCGGATGACCGCGCCGCCCTTGCCGATGACGTCGCGGATCTTTTCGGGGTTGATCTTGAACGTCATCATCCGCGGCGCGTGCTGCGAGATCTCGGTG
>VBDA01000026.1:1390-9010 GCA_005883655.1 Betaproteobacteria bacterium
TGTGCAGGCGGCCTTCTTTTGCCTGCGCCAGCGCGACCGCCATGATCTCCTGGGTGATGCCTTGGATCTTGATGTCCATCTGCAGCGCGGTGACGCCGCGATCGGTTCCGGCGACCTTGAAATCCATGTCGCCCAGATGATCCTCGTCGCCGAGAATGTCGGAGAGCACCGCGAAACGGTTGCCGTCCTTGATCAGCCCCATCGCAATGCCGGCGACGTGCGCCTTGAGCGGAACGCCTGCATCCATCAGCGCCAGACTCGCGCCGCAGACGGACGCCATGGACGAGCTGCCGTTGGATTCGGTGATCTCGGAGACGACGCGGATCGAGTATGCGAACTCGTCGGCGGTCGGCAACACGGCGATCAAGGCCCGCTTGGCGAGCCTTCCGTGGCCGATCTCGCGCCGCTTCGGGCTGCCGACGCGGCCGGTTTCGCCGGTGGCATACGGCGGCATGTTGTAGTGGATTCGCCCATCAGAGCGTCGATGATCTGTTCGTCGCGCGCGGTGCCCAGCGTTGCCACGACCATCGCCTGCGTTTCGCCGCGGGTGAACAGCGCGGAGCCATGCGTGCGCGGCAGTAAGCCGGTGCGAATCGAAATCGGGCGCACGGTGCGGGTGTCGCGGCCGTCGATGCGCGGGTCTCCGGACAGAATGTCGTTGCGAACGTGCTTCGCTTCGAGCTCGAAGAGGAAATTTCTGACCTGGTTCGCGTAACCTAGCGGCGCGTCGGCGGGAATGCATTCCGCCTCGACCTTGGCCGCGACTTCCTTCAGCCGCTGCTGGCGCGCCTGCTTCTGACGCAGCCCGTAGGCGGCGCGAAGTTCGCTCTCCGCCAACTGCGTCACTTTGTCGACCAGCGCCTGGTCCTTCGGCTCAGCCTTCCAGTCCCAGAGCGGTTTGCCCGCTTCCTCGACCAGCTCGTGGATCAGATTGATCACCGCCTGCTGCTGTTGGTGGCCGAATACCACGGCGCCAAGCATGACTTCTTCGGGCAGTTCCTTCGCTTCCGATTCAACCATCAGCACCGCGGCTTCGGTGCCCGCGACGACGAGATTGAGCTTGGAGCTTGTCATCAGCTCCGTCTTGGTCGGATTGAGCACGTACTGATCGTCAATGTAGCCGACGCGCGCGGCGGCGATCGGACCATCGAAAGGCATCCCGGACAATGAGACCGCGGCCGACGCACCGATCAAAGCCGGGATGTCGGGGTCGATTTCCGGGTCGACCGACATGACCGTCGCGACGACCTGCACCTCGTTGTAGAACCCGTCAGGAAACAGCGGCCGGATCGGACGATCGATCAAGCGGGAGGTCAGCGTTTCTTTTTCCGACGGCCGGCCCTCGCGCTTGAAAAAGCCGCCGGGAATGCGTCCGGCGGCGTAAGTTTTTTCCTGATAGTCGACCGTCAACGGGAAAAAGTCCTGCCCCGGCTTGGCCTTCTTGGCGGCGACGGCGGTTACCAAAACGACGCTGTCGCCAAGGCTTACCAGTACGGCGCCGCCTGCCTGGCGAGCGATCTCGCCGGTTTCCAGCGTCAGCGTGTGCTGGCCATAAGGTATCGATTTCTTGGTTGCGGTTGGCACGTTTATCCTCGGGGTCCGAAAGCAACAATGGCCGTCTCAGTGGTCATCCGAGGTGTTACCTCAGTTGGCTCCCGAGGCGCGGCCATTGGCACCTTACTTGTCAGTGGAGTCGCTGGCTTACCTGCCAGCTTCTTTGTCAAATGAGCAGCCAGATGCGGTAGAAACATACGATTCGATCGATCTAAGCCGCCTTAGAACGCATTAGGGATGCATAAGCGCGGGTCGCGGCGCGGATGTTACTTGCGCAGCCCCAGCTTCTCGATCAGTACGCGGTAACTGTCGGTATTGCGCGTCTTCAGATAGTCGAGGAGCTTGCGCCGCCGCGACACCATCCGCAGCAGGCCGCGCCGCGAGTGATGATCTTTAACATTGCTCTTGAAGTGATCATTGAGGCCATTGATGCGCGCGGTCAACAGCGCGATCTGAACCTCGGGCGAGCCGGTGTCGCCGGTTGCGCGCTGATGCTCGGCAATGACCTTCGCCTTGTCTTGAACCGTGACTGCCATGCTGTGGTACTCCAACTTTCGCGAAAGAGCGGAATTGTAACTCGAAAAGTGCTTACGATTCAAGCGATTCTATAGCCGCACGCTTACCCTCGGAAGCCGCGCTGGAAGATGCGCCAGCGGTCAGTCTTCGCGGCCGCGCGGTTCCTTCGATCGCAACCGCGATGCCGGCAAATCCTTCGGCCGTGTAGACGCGATACGTGGCATCGGGAAGGCCGGTGCGCGCAACTGCCTGGCCTTGCGCGAATCGCAGCGCCTCGACGGGCTCGAGATCGATTCTGGGCAGCGCCGCAACCAAGGTGTCCGGGGGAAGGAGACGCGCGTCGCATTCGTCGTCGCTCAAACCCGCCAGCGTCTCCAGCGTGCAGCTCGCGCTCAAGCGCAACCCGCCGGTCTCGAGCCTGCGCAGCGCCGCAAGATGCGCGCCGCAGCCAAGCGCCAAGCCGATGTCTTCTGCCAGGACGCGCACGTAGGTTCCCTTGCCGCAACGGATCGTTAGTGACAGGTCGGGAGCTGTACATGCGTCCAACGTCATCGAATGTATGACGACTTCGCGCCCTGGCCGCGGAATCTCGATGCCTTCGCGGGCATATTCGTAATAGTTCCGGCCCTGATACTTGAGGGCGGCATAGCGCGGAGGAATTTGCATGATGCGTCCGATGAAACGTGGCAGGACCGCCTCGACATCCTGCCGGCTTACCGTCACGTTGCGCGTTTGCAGCACCTCACCTTCGGCGTCGCCTGTGGTCGTGGTCGTGCCGAGGCGAACGAGGGCGACATAGGTCTTGTCGGCGTCGAGCAACATGTGCGCGAACTTGGTTGCTTCACCGAAACAGATCGGCAACAGGCCGCTTGCCAGCGGATCGAGCGTTCCGGTGTGCCCCGCCTTTTCGGCGCGAAACCGGCGCTTCGCCTGCTGCAATGCGGCGTTGGACGACAGCCCGACGGGCTTGTCGAGGAGCAGGACGCCATCGACGCGGCGGCGCAAAAGCGGCGCCGATCTGGAGCCGCGCATCAGCTCGGGTGCTTACGGTCTTCGGCGACGGCGTCGTCGATCAGCTTCGAAAGCTTGAGGCCGGACTCGATCGAATCATCGTAGACAAAATGAAGCTGCGGTACCGTGTAGAGCTTGAACCGGTGCGCGAGCTCGGTGCGCAGATACCCTGCTGAATGCTGCAGGGCCGCGACCGCGGTCGCCGCTTGCTCCTTGCCGGCCAGATGCGTGAAAAAAATCTTGGCGTGCGAGAGGTCGGGCGACACTTCGACCGCGGTCACCGTGACCATGCCGATGCGGGGATCCTTGACGTGAAGCCGCAGCAGATCGGCAAGCTCGCGCTGGATCTGATCGCCGACGCGTTGCGCGCGCTGCGAGTTCTTTTTCATCGCCACTACAAGTCGAATGCGGTCAAATGAGGTCGAATGCGGTCAAACGCGATCAAATGCGTCCCGCAGCGGACCTACAAGGTTCGCGACACTTCCACGATCTCGTACACTTCGAGCTGATCGCCCTTTTCGATCTCGTTGTAGTTCTTCAGCGACAAGCCGCACTCGAATCCTGCCTTGACTTCGCGCACGTCGTCCTTGAAGCGCTTGAGCGAATCGAGCTCGCCGTCGAAGACGACGATGCTGTCGCGCAACAGCCTGACCTTCGAGCCGCGACGGACCACTCCCTCCAGCACGTAGCAACCGGCAACGGTGCCGACCTTGGAGATCTTGTAGACCTCGCGCACTTCGACCAAGCCGAGCTGGCTCTCTTTTTTCTCCGGCGTAAGCATGCCGGAGAGCGCTGCCTTCACCTCGTCCACGGCTTCGTAGATGATGGTGTAGTAGCGGATGTCGACCCCCGAATGCGCGGCCAGCTTGCGCGCGGCAACGTCGGCGCGGGTATTGAAGCCGATGATGACGGCCTTGGACGCGAGTGCCAGGTTGACGTCCGACTCGGTGATGCCGCCGACCGCGGCGTGCACGATATTGACCTTCACTTCGTCGGTCGACAATTTCGACAATGCGTTCGCCAACGCTTCGTAGCTTCCCTGCACGTCGGCTTTGACAATAAGCGCCAGCGACTTGATCTCGCTTTCGGCGAGTTGCTCGAACATGTTCTCCAGCTTCGCCGCCTGCTGCTTGGCAAGCTTGACGTCGCGGAACTTGCCCTGCCGGAAGAGCGCGATCTCGCGTGCCTTGCGCTCGTCGCCGAGAACCATCACCTCCTCGCCGGCCAGCGGCACGTCGGAGAGCCCCTGAATCTCGACCGGGATCGCGGGTCCCGCCGAGGTCACGGATTTTCCGGCTTCATCGGTCATGTTGCGCACGCGGCCGAATACCGCACCGGCGAGAACGATGTCGCCGCGCTTGAGCGTTCCGGAATGCACGAGTATGGTCGCCACCGGCCCCTTGCCCTTGTCCAGGCGGGATTCGATAACGATGCCCTTTGCCGGCGCGTCCTTCGGCGCCTTGAGCTCGAGCACTTCCGCCTGCAGCAGTATCGCGTCGAGCAGATTGTCGAGTCCCTTGCCGGTCTTTGCCGAAACCTGCACGAACTGCACGTCGCCGCCGTACTCTTCCGGCAGCACGCTCTCCGCGACGAGCTCCTGTTTGACCCGATCCGGATTCGCCTCCGGCTTGTCGATCTTGTTGATGGCGACAACGATCGGAACATTGCCGGCCTTGGCGTGCGCGATGGCCTCTTTCGTCTGCGGCATCACGCCGTCGTCGGCGGCGACGACCAGCACCACGATATCGGTCACCTTGGCGCCACGGGCGCGCATGGCGGTAAACGCCTCGTGGCCGGGTGTGTCCAGGAATGTGATCACACCCTTCGCCGTCTCGACGTGGTAGGCCCCGATGTGCTGAGTGATGCCGCCGGCTTCGCCGCTCGCCACGCGGGTGCGACGAATGGTGTCGAGCAGCGACGTCTTGCCATGGTCGACGTGCCCCATGACCGTCACCACCGGAGGACGCGGCAGCGCCACTGCGGAAGTTGCCTGCGCGCTTTCGGCAAGCAAGGAATCCGGGTCGTCGAGCTTGGCGGCGATCGCCTTGTGACCCATTTCCTCGACGATGATCATCGCCGTTTCCTGATCGATGCTCTGATTGATCGTGACCATCGTGCCCAGCTTCATCATGGTCTTGATGATTTCCGCGGCCTTCACCGACATTTTCCGTGCGAGGTCGGCCACGGTAATCGTCTCCGGCACCGAGATTTCGCGGATGACCGGTTCCGGCGCGGCAGCCTGCTCGGCTTCGTCGTGCTCTTCGCCCTCCTCGTGGCGCTGCTTGCCGCTCTTTGGCTGCTTCCAACCTGCCCCGCCGGTGACGTCCCCGCCGCGGAGCTTGAGGGCGCGCCGGCGCGCAGCCTCTTCCTGAAATGCGGTCGCGGAGGGCTTCCGCGAGGTTTTGTCCTTCTTGGCGCCGGGCTTCGAGACGGGCTTGTGCAGCGTGCCCTCTTTCGCCTTCACGGCGGGTTTGGCTTCGGCGACGGGAGCGACAGCTTCCGCAGCTTTTGAAGCGGCAACGGCTTCCTCGGTTGCCTTCGCCGTTATCTTGGCCGCGGCCTCCTCGGCATCTTTCTCTTTTTTCGTCTTGCGAGTTTTAGCCTGTTCCTGCTTTAGCTGCGCGTCTTCCTGCTGCTTCGCCATCAGCGCCGCCGCCTTGCGCGACTCTTCCTCGCGCGCTGCGACTTCGGCCGCGGTAATCACCGGCTGCGCATGCGCCGCTTCCTCGGCTGCGGGCGCGGCATCGGCACCGTCACGCTTGACGAAAACGCGCTTCTTGCGCACCTCGACCTGGATCGTGCGCGCACGTCCGGCGCTGTCGGCAGCCTTGATTTCGGTGGTCGATTTGCGGGTAAGGGTGATCTTTTTCTTCGCTTCCAGGCCGCCGTGCTGCTTGCGCAAATAGTCCAGCAGACGAGTCTTGTCCTGCTCGGAGAGCTTGTCGCCCTGCCTCTTGCCGCCAACGCCCGCGGCGGCGAGCTGCTCCAGCAGCGCGCCCGAGGGCATTTTCATTTCGGTCGCGAATTGCTCTATTGTCGTCAAAGCCATCGTGTGTCTCCTGCGGTGCCGGCGCGTAGTTGCCTCAAGTAAACTGAGGTTACCTAAGGTTACCCAAGCGGCCTACTCCGCGTGCTCCGCATCTTCAAACCAGTGCGCGCGTGCCTTCATGATCAAATCCTGCGCGCGCTCGGCGGGAATCGCCGTCAGCTCGACGAGCTCGTCGACGGCGAGGTCCGCCAGGGCATCGCGGTTGGTGATCCCCTTTTCGGCGAGCAATCCCGCGGTTTCGGAATCCATCCCCTCCAGTCCGAGAAGATCCTCGGATACGTTCTCGACCGATTCCTCGCGCACGATGGCCTCGGTCAGGAGCGCGTTGCGGGCACGGCTGCGCAGCTCGTTGACGGTGTCCTCGCTCTTCCAGCGTGGAAAATCCTTCCTGGATGAGGATGTCGGCGACTTCCTGGTCGACGTCGAGCTTGTCGATGTACAGCGCGCGGATCTTTTCGCTTTCCTGCTGCTGCTTTTGCTGCGATTCCTCGACGCCCATCAGGTTGATCTCCCAACCCGTGAGCTCGGAGGCGAGGCGAACGTTCTGGCCGCTGCGGCCGATCGCCATTGCCAGATTCTCTTCGTCGACGACGACATCCATGCTGTGACGCTCCTCATCGACCACGATGCTCGAGATCTCGGCCGGCGCGAGCGCGTTGATGACCAGCTTTGCGGGGTCCTCCGAGAACAGAACGATGTCGACGCGCTCGCCGGCAAGCTCGTTGGTGACCGCGGTCACGCGCGAGCCGCGCATGCCGATACACGTTCCCTGCGGATCGAGCCGCGGATCGTTGGACTTGACCGCGATCTTCGCGCGCACGCCGGGATCGCGGGCGGCGGCCTTGATCTCGATCAGGCCCTCTTCGATTTCGGGAACTTCAAGCTCGAACAGACGGACCAGCAGGTCCGGCGTGATGCGCGACAGCATCAGCTGCGGGCCGCGTGCCTGCGGCTGTCGCCCACGCGCAGGTTTTCCTTCGGGATCAGCTGGTCGCGTGGCAGCAACGCCTCGACGCGGCCCGATTCGACGATGAGGTTGCCGCGCTCGGCGCGCTTCACCGTGCCGGTCACGAGCGATTCGCCGCGCTCGAGGAAATCGTTGAGGATCTGCTCGCGCTCGGCGTCGCGAATCTTCTGCACGATGACCTGCTTTGCCGCCTGCGCGCCGATGCGACCGAAATCTACCGGCTCCAGCGGCTCCTCGACCACGTCGCCGATCTCCAACTCGGGATCGCGCTCGGCAGCGTCGGTGATCGCGATCTGGTGCGCCGGCTCCTCGTGCTCCTCGTCGGGCACAACCGTCCAGCGGCGAAACGACTCGTAATCGCCGGTCTCGCGATCGATCGACACCCGCGCGTCGATGTCCTGCGTGAAGCGCTTCTTGGTGGCGGATGCGAGTGCCGACTCCAGCGCCGTGAAGACGATGTCCTTGGGGACGTTCTTTTCGCGCGCCAGCGCGTCGACGAGCAACAGCAGCTCGCGATTCATCC
>VBDA01000027.1 GCA_005883655.1 Betaproteobacteria bacterium
GTGGACGAGCTGCGCTGGCGCGGCCCCGCTGGCTCGTGGGCGTCGTGGACGACGCGGATGGAAGCGCCACGTCTGCTTGAGCGCTGCCTCGAGGCACAGCGCCATTTGGACTACTAGGGATTCTTCGTGACCGGAAAGCCCCGTCCCCGCATCAGCGCATCCGTGTCGACATCCCGGCCGCGGAAGCGGCGGAACGCTTCGTCGGGCGGCACCGAATTGCCGACGCTCAGGATCGTCTCGTAATAGCGCTTTGCCACTGACTTGTCGTAGGGACCCCCCGCCTCGGTGAACGCCTCGAAGGTGTCGTCGGTGAGCGTATCGGCCCACAAGTAGACGTAGTAACCCGCCGAATAGCCGTCGCTGGAAAAGATGTGGCCGAACTGGGGCGGACGGTGACGCATGACGATTTCGCTCGGACAACCGATCTCGGCCATCGTCTGCTTTTCGAACGCCGCTGCGTCGATTTTTAGATCCGGCGTGGCGGCGAGATGGATTTTCATATCGTAAATTGCCGCGACCAGGTATTCGACGGTCGAGAAGCCCTGATTGAAATTCGCGGCCTCGTCGAGCTTGGCGACGAGCTCGGCGGGTATTGGCTTGCCCGTCTTGTGATGGAGCGCAAACCGGTTGAGAACCTCCGGCGTGCGCAGCCAATGCTCGTTGAGCTGGCTCGGAAATTCCACGAAGTCTCGTTTGACGGACGTGCCTGCGAGCGTCGGATAGCTCGTGTTCGAGTTGAGGCCGTGCAGAGCATGGCCGAACTCGTGGTACATGGTGACGGCGTCATCCCAGGAGATAAGCACCGGTTCTCCCGCCTTACCTTTCACCATGTTCGAATTATTGGATACGACGGGCGTGATCTCGGTCCTGAACTTTTCCTGCGTGCGATATTCGTTCATCCAGGCGCCGGAGTTCTTGCCTGCGCGCGCGTAGGGATCGAAGTACCACAGTCCGACCCGCTTACCGTCGCGCTGGACTTCGTAGACGCTCATGTCGGGATGATAAACGCGCACATCGTCGATCTTGACGAATTGCATCCCGAAGAGCTGACCCGCCACCCAGAACATCGACTCGCGAATCTTGTCGAGCTGAAGGTACTCGCTGACCTCGGTTTGATCGATATCGTATCTCGCCTTGCGCACCTTCTCCGCGTAATAGCGATAGTCCCAGGGTTCGATCCTGATTCCGGTGCCTTCGCTGTCGGCGACCGCCTGCATGTCGGCGATTTCCTCGCGTGCGCGCGCGACCGCCGTCTTCCATACCTTCATCATCAGGGCCATGGCCGCATCCGGCGTTTTGGCCATATTGTTGTCCAGGATCCAGTGCGCGTGGCTGGCGAAGCCCACGAGCGTGGCACGCTCGGCGCGAAGCTGCAGGATCTCGGCGATCACCGGTTTGTTGTCGTGCGCGCCCGGATTGTCGCCGCGCATGATCCACATACGCCATCCCTTCGCGCGCAGATCGCGGCGTGAGGAGTAGGTGATGAACGGCTCCATCGACGAGCGCGTATTGGTGAAGAGCCATTTGCCCTTCTGACCTTTCGCGGCCGCCGCGCCAGCCGCCGCGGCGCGAAGGTTGTCCGGCAATCCCGCGAGGTCGGCTTCTTTGTCGATGACGAGCGTGTAGCTCTCTTCATCGGCCAGCTGGTTTTGGCGGAAGGTCGTGAAGAGGCTGGCGAGGCGCTTGTTGATTTCCTTCAGACGCGCCTTTTCCCCTTTGCCGAGGGCCGCGCCCCGACGGGCGAAGTTCGTGTAAACCACGTCGGCGAGTCGTTGCTGCTCAGGCGACAGGTTCGCGTTCGCGCGAGCGTCGTAAACCGTTTTCAAGCGCGCGAACAGCGCCTCGTTATGCACGATCTCATCGCCGAACGCGGAGAGCAGCGGCGCCATCTCGGTCTCGATCGCTTGCGTACGCTTATCGTTCATGGTCGAGGTGTAAATCTGAAAGATCCGCGTGGCGCGTTTGAAGGGACGGCCGGAATCGTCGAGCGCCGCAAATGTGTTCTCGAAGTTCGGCGCAGCGCTGTTGCCAGCGATGGCGGCGATCTCGACACGGTACAAGTCCATGCCTCTCATCATGGCGGGCTTGAATGCGTCGACCTTCACCATGTCGAAGCGCGGAGAGCCGCCGTGAGGCCCGGTCCACGCATCGAGGAGCGGGTCGTCTNNNGTTGCGTCGCGGTGGCAGCGAGGGCGTCTGGAGTCATGGTGTTGCCGGCGACTTGGGCAAGCGCGATCAGCGCCGCTGAATGGAGAAACGAACGTCTGTGCATGAGGGACCCTGGGAGCCGCGGAGCGCTTTGGAGATCGTGGTGGCTTCTTGCGCCTGCGTCATGGGTACGGATAGATGTCTCAATTATGCGCGCCCGAGTATTGGGGGTTCTGCCGTTCGGGTCAATCAGATCATTTGCTTTCGCCGCTGAGCGACCAGGCCCTCGAGCAGATCGATGTTTTGCCTCACCCCGTCCAGATTGGGATTGACCTCCAGTGCGCGGCGAGAATAGTCGAGCGCACGGTCGTAATATTCGAGGCGGGTGTAGATCAGGGCGTAGCCGGAAAGCGCGCCGAAGTGGTACGGATTGCGCTTCATTACCTCGTCGCAGTCGGCTAGCGATTTGTGCAAATCGCCGACAACGAAATACAGGGTCGCGCGTTTGTTCCAGCCTTCCGCGAAATCGGGCTTGAGCTCAATGATGCGGGTGAAGGTCACGATCGCCTGCTGCAGGTCGCCGGCATTCATTTGGTCAATGCCGGTTTGGTAGAGCGCATCCACCTTTTGGTTGCCGGAACGTGCCCAGATGCGCCATATCGCTTGTTCGGCATGCTGACGCGTGTCCTCGTCGGAATCGCGCAGCACTTTCAGCAGCGCGGGCACGTCGGCCATGATACCGACTTCGCCCAGCCGGACGGTGGCTTCGCGCCGCGCTTGTGCGGAGGCGTGGGAGAGTCGCTGGACGGCCTGTTCCCGCCTGAGCTCTTCCGCCGGCGCGGTCATGCCAGGAAGCAACAGCATCGATACCAAAATAATCAGCAGGACGTGCACTTCAATCGTCCTTTCGCGGTAAGCGCGGACGTAGCGGCCGGTCATCGTTGTCGCGGTCAGCGGGTCTCAAGGCAACGCAACGCGCGAGGTATATCGGCGGTCTGCTTGCTGCCGACGTGGTCGAGGTCGGTCTTGAGCCATCGCTTCGCTGCGTGACGCCCGAATTCCCGCAGCTCGAGAAGGAAGCTCCAGTCGGTGTTGCTCTTGCTCGCGTGGCCGAGCCGCGCGAGAGCGGGTTCGTCCTTGATCTCGTGCAGGCGGATGCGCTTGTAAGGAGAGGATAACGCATCCCCGGGCGGCTTCAGCTCGTTGACCGCGTCGATCGCCTCGATCTCCTGCACCAGCGTTGCGTTGAAGGTAACCTCGTTCAGCCGGTCCAGGATGTCGCGCGCATTGGTCGGCACGTCGTGCCGGTTCAGTGGATTGACCCAGACGATCAGCAGGTCAGCCGTGAGCGCCGGGCTGCGCAATGGATACAGCGCAGGGTTGCCGAGGTAGCCGCCGTCCCAATAGAACTCGCCATCCACCTCGACCGACCGGAAGATGGTCGGCAGGCACGCCGACGCCGTCAGTGCGCTGACGCCGAGCTCCCCAGGGCGGAAGATCTTCCGCTGGTTGGTCTTGACGTTCGTCGCGCACACGAAGAGATACGGCGTCCTGTCGTCGTTGAGCACACTGAAATCGGGAAGCTCCTCGCCGATGACGGCAGCCAGCACGTTCACATAAAACGGGTTGTCGTACGGCGACCAGACGACCGACAGCACATCCGACCAGAGCGCCATCGGCGACCAGTCCGAGTTGGGGCCGAAGGCGGGAAGCAGCGTGCGGCCCGGCTTGAAAATGTTGTCGCCCGCCTTCGAGATGCTGCGCCAGAACCGTTCCAGTCGCTCGCGCGCGTGCTGCCGCCCGCCGCGCTTCAACGCATCCACCATGACTGCGCCGTTCATCGCCCCCGCGCTCGTTCCGCTTACCGCCTGTATCTCGAGCGACTCCTCCTCGAGCAGGCGATCGAGGACGCCCCAGGTAAAGGCGCCATGCGCACCCCCGCCCTGAAGGGCTACGCAGATCTTCTTTTTCGCCATAACGGTCTCCGCAATTCCCGTCCATTTTGCACGATCGCCTCGGGCAGCCAATGGGTTTTGTCCGCATCCGCGGCAAACGCACCTCGCGACACCGCGCTAGCGGGAATCCGGAACGCTGCTTGGATGCCCGTGCGCACCGGCGAGTGATCAGTATTTCTTCGGAATTTCGGACGGTAGCGCGCCCGCGCCCGGAATCGGGAAGTCGGGCGCGCCCGCGGGCCCCGCGTAACGAATCGCCAGCTTCCAATCGGTGCCCGATTGGCGCCAAACATCGACGACGAAAATCGCGCGCTTCACGTCGTCTCCCTGCACAAAGCTGACGATCGCGATGCTGCCCAGATCATGGACCGCCATCTGGCTTGCGGCACCGCTGGCCGGGCGATTGCGCACAACGTCGCTAAGGAAATCGGCGCGGGCAATCGGGGTCGCTGCCCTGGCGCCGGCGCGTAACTCGAAGTCGTCGGTGAGCGTACGCTCGAGCGACGCCGTGTCGCCGGCGCGCATCGCGGCGGACAGCACTTCCTCGCGGTCAAGGAACAACTTGACGAGCCGCGTCACCGTCGGGATGCGACCCGGTAGAGCAGATGCGGGGTCAGCGGAGTGCGCTGGCGCCACGAATCCGGCCACGAGAACACCCGTCGCGATCGCGACGGAGCTTGCGACTGCGATCGATTTCAACGCTTTCATGCCGATCCGAAAAACAAACTGCCCCATCGACTATGACCGATGGGGCAGCATGGTAGTTGCAGCAATGACGAAAGCGATCCGGCGACCGATACGATGGTCAGTGGCTGTCGACGCCGATCATTGACTCAGTGCGCAAAAGCCGCCGCTCGCATTGACCCATTGTTGCTGGATCAGATAATTGCGCGAGCCGAGCTGCATGTTGGCATACGCGCCGTTCGCCGTATACGTCGAGCCGAATGTCCATGCGCATTTGTCGGCGTTTTCATAGCCGCGATGATCGTACCACGCGTTCAAGTCAGGGTCGGTCACCGCTTCCTCGAGCTCGTGCGCGATGATGCTCGCCATACCGTCTGCGCCGGCATTACCGTTCGGCCCGGTCGACTGCGCCTCGCAGGCGCTGGGGCAACGATCAGGGTTGCCGACGAACGAATACTTGATGTCCGAACCGCTGATCGTCCCGTGCGTGTGCCAGCCGCAGTACTGTGTGCAGAAGCCCGAGGTTTCGTTGACGTCGGCCGAGGTCAGCACGAAATAAACGCCATTGGTGTCCAGGGGAAGCGCATGAGACGAGATGGCATCGGCAACAACGGCCTGGACCCCCGCGTCACTCAGCGCTGTGCCATGGGAATAGTTGTCGCTCATTGACCCGGCATAATTAACCGCACCGCTGACGTGCGTATTGGATCCGTCATAGTAGGTCGTGTTGATGTTGAAATACGGCGAGCCGCCGATGTGACTCGCGAAATCAGTCAGGATCGTCGTTGCCGTATTGCCGCTCCAGTTACCGTACCAGATGTAGTACGCGTTCGTCGTGCCCAGGATCAGCGGCCCGCCGTGGTAGAAGATGCCGTTGTTTCCTTGTGGCTTCGCATTGCCAGGAGGCTGTTTGGCGAGCCCTGGCGGCACACGCTGGCCCCAGCCCTTTCCGGTAGGCATCAGCTCGTCGTCGTCAAGTACGGTGGCGGCGTTGCAGGCCAACGTCGCGGCGAGACCTACGGTGGCTACGAAAACACTCGAG
>VBDA01000629.1:0-329 GCA_005883655.1 Betaproteobacteria bacterium
CGTCCCAAAGCGCTCTCAAGGCTGCAAAAATCGACGCCACCAGCGAGATTCAAGAGATCAAGGTGATGGGAGATTGGGCGTACATGTGGACCAAACTTTCGGTTGTCATTACGCCTCCCAATGGCGCCGCGCCGACCAAGCGCGCGGGCAACACGCTCTCCGTCCTCCGACGCCAGGCGGCGAACTGGCTCATCGCTCGTGACGCCAACATGCTCACCGTCGTTCCGAAGTAGCGCAAACTATCACACGCAAATAAACGCCCCGCCCGGGAAGCACCCATTAAGGACCCAGGTCCCTCGACGATGGAAGCGCGAAGCGATACGTCCTAT
>VBDA01000629.1:336-1558 GCA_005883655.1 Betaproteobacteria bacterium
GAAGTTTCAAAAAATGGCTTGTCGTTGGCGCTTCGTATCCGTCTTGGCGACGCAGGGTTGTCCGCTGGCGTTGCATCGTGCATCGGGCGACCGGCGTTTCACCTTACATCATGGGGAGAGATGAATGAACTGGTATCTTCAGGCACTTAAAAAATACGCAGACTTCAGCGGCAGAGCGCGTCGGAGAGAGTATTGGTTTTTTGTCTTGTTCAATATAATCATTTCGATTGTTCTTACGGTTTGTGATGTAGTTCTCGGAACGTACAACGCGGCCGCGAGTATCGGGATATTGACGGGGATTTATACGCTGGCGGTGCTGATTCCCGGCATCGCGGTTTCGGTCAGAAGGCTGCACGACACGGGCCGCAGCGGATGGTGGCTGCTGATCGTGCTGGTGCCGCTGATCGGTTGGATTGTGCTGCTGATTTTCATGCTCATCGACAGCCAGCCGGGGCAGAACGCCTATGGACCGTCTCCCAAGACAGGAGATTCAACGATCGCCAATGTTCCGGCGTGACCGCCCGCAGCTTGACTCCGTTCGCAGGTCGCAGCGGGCATGAAGCCGCTTCTGATTCTCATCCTTCTGCCGGTGTTGATCGGTATCGTGGCGAACACGCTCTTTCACGCCATCAGAAGCGCGACCTTTGCGGCGACCATAGGCGCGCCGATCGTCGTGTATCTCTGCTTCAGGGCCCTCGACAGCGACGGCACGTGGAGCTGGCTTGCGGCGCTCCTTGTCTCGCCACTGGTGATTGCCATGGCGCTGGTCACCGTTCTGCTGTGGTTTGGACGCTCGCGTGTCCGAAAGCGAGGCTCCGGGAGCGCCGCGTGACGTCGCCGCGATGTGGGTTGCGTGTTGTCCTGCCGAGGGTGTTACATGAAGATCAGTCGCGTTCTATTCGCGGCGCTTATATTGTCATGCGCCGTCCTATTCGCGCCCGTCGCGGCGGCGCAGCAATGGCCCTCGAAGACCGTCAAATTGATCGCCGTCTTCCCGCCCGGAGGCTCGGTCGATCAGGTGGCACGCATCATCGCGCAGCAGTTGAGCCTGCAAACGGGTCAGCAATTCATTGTCGACAACCGCGGCGGTGCTTCCGGCTCGATCGGAACCGCGTTGTTGGCGAAAGCCGATCCTGACGGCTATACCATCGGGGTGGTGTTCGACACTCACGCGGTCAACCCGTCGCTGATTCCGAATCTGCCGTTCGACACGATCCGCGAC
>VBDA01000630.1 GCA_005883655.1 Betaproteobacteria bacterium
TCACACGAACCGCTTGGCGTGATCGCGAACATCTCGGCGTGGAACTATCCCTACTTTGTCGGCGGCAACGTGTTCATCCCCGCATTGATCGCGGGCAATGCAGTGCTGTACAAGCCCTCGGAGTATGCGACGCTGACCGGGCTGCACATTGCGGCAATGCTCTACGAATCGGGGGTGCCGATCGATGTATTCATTCCCGTCGTCGGCGGCCCCGCGATCGGCGCAGCACTCTTGCGCCTTGCCGTCGACGGCGTCTTCTTTACCGGCTCGTATGCCACCGGGGCCAAGGTTGGCGCGGCGGCAGGCCGCAGAATGGCCAAGGTCCAGCTCGAGCTGGGAGGCAAGGATCCCATCTACGTGTGCGACGACGTCGACGTCAAAGCCGCCGCGGCGGGCATTGCCGACGGGGCTTTCTACAACACCGGGCAATCGTGCTGCTCGGTGGAGCGCGTCTATGTTCATCAGAAGATTTACGATGCCTTTGTCGATGCGTTCGTGGCGGAGGTCAAAGGTTTCAAGGTCGGCGACCCGCTCGACGAGTCGAGCTACATCGGGCCGCTGACCCGCCGGCCCCAGCTCGACGTCCTGCGCCGGCAAGTCACCGACGCCAAGCGCAAGGGCGCGACGCTGCTCGCCGGCGGCGGTAGTCTGAAGGGCAGGGGCAACTGGTTCGAGCCAACTGTGTTTGCCAATGTCGATCACCGCATGTCGCTGATGAAGGACGAGAGCTTCGGCCCTGTCATCGGCATTCAGAAAGTCACCGACGATGCGCAAGCGATCGCATTGATGAACGACACCGAATACGGGCTCACCGCCGGCGTTTACACCAGGGACGAAAAGCGGGCCAGACGAATTCTTGGACAGGTGCATTCAGGCTCGGTGTATTGGAACTGCTGCGACCGCGTCAGTCCGCGGCTGCCGTGGACGGGTGTCGGACATTCGGGGATAGGCGTGACTCTGGGGACTCAGGGCATCGAGACATTCACACGACCGAAGGCGTGGCACTTGAGAGCGGGTTGACGCCCATGCATTGCCGTGACCGCTAAAGCGGCACGGCTTCGATCAGCGTTGTAGCAGGGAAGAAACATGCAAATCGGTCTTTACGCAGCACGCTTCGTGTTCGCCGCCGTCGCTGTCGCGGCACCGTGGGTCGCCCAGGCAGCGAACAAGGGAAAGACCTTTGGCTCGGCGCAGCTCGAGCGCGGCAACTACCTGGTCAGAATCGGCGGCTGCAACGATTGCCACACTCCGGGGTATTTCGCGAGCAACGGCAAGGTTCCCGAGAAGGATTGGCTTACTGGCGACCGCCTTGGCGCGGCCCGTGGGGCACGACGTACGCGACGAACCTGCGGATGTACATGCAGAGTCTCAGCGAGGAGCAGTGGCTCAAGAAGGCGAAGTCGCTCAAGACGCGTCCGCCCATGCCGTGGTTTACGGTGCAGCAGATGAACTCCGCCGACCTGCGCGCCATCCACGCCTACATTCGACACCTTGGGCCGGGCGGCGAGCCAGCGCCCGCATACGTGCCGCCGGACAAGGAGCCGCCGCCACCGTTCGTGCAATTCCCGGGGCCGCCCAAGTAAAGCGCCGGACCGGTGCCGCGCGCAAGTGCGCGGCGCTCAAGCGCCGTCGATGGCTTGAGCGGCGCGCAGCGTGTTGGCGAGCAGCATAGCGATGGTCATCGGTCCGACGCCGCCTGGCACCGGCGTGATCCATCCCGCGCGCTCCCTGGCGGTTTCGAAATCGATGTCGCCGCGAAGCTTTCCTTCCGGCGTGCGATTGGTGCCGACGTCGATGACGATGGCGCCCGGCTTGATCCACGCGCCCTGCACGAAGGCGAGCCTGCCCATCGCGGCCACCAGAATGTCCGCCGTGCCAACGATCGCCGGCAGATCGCGCGTCGCCGAATGACAGATCGTCACCGTGCAACGCGCCATCAGAAGCTCGAGCGCCATCGGCCGGCCGACGATGTTCGATTGGCCGATGATCACCGCGTGCTTGCCGACGAGATTCTCGCCTGTGTCGCGGATAAGCGTCATGCAGCCCTCAGGCGTGCAGGGCCGCAGCGCGGGCCGTTTCAGCACCAGGCGTCCCATGTTGTACGGATGCAGGCCGTCCACGTCCTTGGCGGGATCGATGCTCTCGGTCACGACGTCGGCATCGATCTCTTTCGGCAGCGGAAGCTGGACCAGGATGCCATGAACCTCAGTGTCGGTGTTAAGGCGCCCGATCAGCGTCAAGAGCTCGTGTTGCGAAACGGTTCCCGGCAAATCGAACTCGAAGGACTTCATGCCAACGGCTTGGGTCATGCGGCGCTTGTTGCGCACGTAGATCTGCGATGGCGGATGCTCTCCCACCAGCACGACCGCGAGCCCCGGAGGCGGCTTGCCCGCGGCGACTCTCGCCGCGATCTGCACCTTGATTTCTGCCGTCGCGCGCTCGGCGCGCGCCTTGCCGTCGATAATGCGGGCAGTCATGAGCCGTCCGGAAAAGCCACGGATTCTACCGGATTCGAAGCGTCGGCCAGCCTCTCTCGCTCGCCAGCGCCGCCAGCGTGGGATCGGCATTGACCGCGACCGGATGCGTCACCAGCGACAGCAGCGGAATATCGTTGCGCGAGTCACTGTAGAACCAGCTCTGGCGAAAGCGCGCGAGCTC
>VBDA01000028.1:0-6047 GCA_005883655.1 Betaproteobacteria bacterium
TACTACACGCCCAAGAACCTGTGCGCGACGTTCTGCACGGCGTACGACGTCAAGGGCAAGGCGGCACTGTCCTCGCAGTCGGGCGGCATCGGCATGGCGATCATCGGCTTCTCGCGCTCGGCCAAGATGGGCGTGTCCGCGATCGTGGGCCTGGGCAACAAGTCCGACATCGACGAGGACGATCTGCTGACCTTCTTCGAGCAGGACGACAACACGGCGATCATCGCTCAGCATCTCGAGGACTTGAAGGACGGCCGCGCGTTCGCCGAAGTCGCCAAGCGCGTCTCGAAAAAGAAACCCATCGTCGTGCTCAAGGCCGGACGCACGGCCATGGGCGCTCGCGCGGCAAGCTCGCATACCGGCGCGCTCGCCGGCAACGACAAGATCTACGAGGACGTGCTCAAGCAGTCGGGGGTGATACGGGCCCGGTCCCTGCGCGACCTGCTCGAGTTTGCCCGCGCCATTCCCATCCTGCCCACGCCCAAGGGCGAGAACGTGGTCATCATCACCGGCGCCGGCGGGTCCGGCGTGCTGCTGTCGGATGCCTGCGTCGACAACGATCTGACGCTGATGGCCATGCCGCCGGATCTGGATGCCGCCTTTCGCAAGTTCATTCCGCCCTTTGGCGCCGCTGGCAATCCGGTCGACATCACCGGTGGCGAGCCGCCGAAGACCTACCAGAACACGGTCCGGCTGGGCCTCGAAGACCCGCGCATCCACGCGCTCATTCTTGGCTACTGGCACACGATCGTCACGCCGCCAATGGTGTTCGCCAGGAAATTGGTCGAGGTCGTCGAGGAAATGCGCGCCAAGGGTATCGAGAAGCCCATCGTGGCATCGCTCGCTGGCGACGTCGAGGTCGAGGAAGCCGCGGAATACCTGTTCGACCATGGCATTCCGGCGTATGCCTATTCGACCGAGATTCCGGTCGCGGTGCTGGGTGCCAAGTACAAGTGGGCACGCGGCGCTGGACTTATCTGAGCGTATGCCACATTCGCGACAGGTGAAACAACGTTGCAGGAGAAATGACCATGGCAAAGATGAGAGCGATTGAAGCGGCAGTCGAGGTGATGCTGAAGGAGGGCGTGAGCGCGGCATTCGGGTTGCCCGGCGCGGCAATCAATCCGCTGTATGCGGCGATGCGCAAAATCGGCGGGATCGATCACGTGCTGGCGCGCCACGTCGAAGGCGCCTCGCACATGGCGGAGGGCTACACCCGAGCCAAGGCCGGCAACATCGGCGTGTGTATCGGAACGTCGGGGCCGGCGGGCACCGACATGATCACCGGCCTCTACTCGGCGTGGGCCGATTCGATTCCCATTCTCTGCATCACCGGACAAGCGCCGCGCGCGCGGCTTTACAAGGAAGATTTTCAGGCGGTGGACATCGAATCCATCTCCAAGCCGGTCACCAAGTGGTCGGTCACCGTGCGCGAGCCGGCGCAGGTGCCGCGCGCGTTTCAGCAAGCCTTTCATCTCATGCGCTCAGGCCGTCCGGGACCGGTACTGATCGATCTTCCGTTCGACGTGCAGATGGGAGAGATCGAGTTCGATATCGAGACCTACGAGCCGCTGCCGGTGTACAAGCCGCGGGCCACGCTCGCGCAGATCGAAAAGGCGCTCGTCATGGTCAGCAAGGCTGAGCGCCCGCTGATCGTGGCGGGTGGCGGCATCATCAACGCGGACGCGTCGTCGCTCCTGGTCGAATTCGCGGAGACGACCGGTATACCGGTCATACCCACGCTCATGGGCTGGGGCACGATTCCAGACGACCATCGGCTGATGGCGGGCATGGCAGGGCTGCAGACGTCGCACCTCTACGGCAACGCAACCATGCTGGCGTCCGACTTCGTGCTCGGAATCGGCAATCGCTGGGCGAATCGCCACACCGGCTCGATCGAGGTCTACACAAAGGGCCGCAAGTTCGTGCACGTGGACATCGAGCCGACCCAGATCGGGCGCGTGTTCGGCCCCGATTACGGCATCGTCTCCGACGCCAAGGCCGCGCTCGAGCTCTTCGTGCAGATCGCCAAGGAATGGAAGGCCGCGGGAAAGCTCAAGGACTGGACAACGTGGGCAGACGAGTGCCGCGAGCGCAAGCGCACCATGCTGCGCAAGACCAACTTCGAAAACGTGCCGATGAAGCCGCAGCGCGTCTATCAGTGCATGAACAACGCCTTCGGCAGGGACGTCTGCTACGTGAGTACGATTGGCCTGTCGCAGATTGCCGCCGCGCAATTCCTGCACGTGTACAAGCCGCGCCACTGGATCAACTGCGGCCAGGCCGGTCCGCTCGGCTGGACGTTGCCGGCGGCGCTCGGTGTGGTCAAGGCCGACCCCAAGCGCAAGGTCGTCGCGCTGTCGGGCGACTACGATTTCCAGTTCATGATCGAGGAGCTTGCCGTTGGCGCCCAGTTCCAGCTGCCATATCTGCACATCGTCGTCAACAATTCCTACCTGGGCTTGATCCGGCAGGCGCAGCGCGGCTTCAACATGGATTACTGCGTCGACCTGTCGTTCGAGAACATCAACGCGCCCGGCCTGGGTGAGTACGGGGTCGACCACGTGGCAGTGGCCGAAGGATTGGGCTGCAAGGCCATACGCGTGCGCAAGCAGGAGGAGATCGATCCGGCCATCGAGCAGGCCGACAAGTGGATGGCACAATACAAGGTGCCGGTCGTGATCGAGATCATGCTGGAGCGCGTGACCAATATTTCCATGGGCACGGAGATCGATAACATCACCGAATTCGAAGAGCTGGCACAGAACCGTGAAGACGCGCCTTCCGCAGTCGGGCTTCTCGACTGAGCCAAAGCGGAGATGGAGAGAGCGCCATGCCGAAATTCAACGCCAATCTGACGATGCTGTTCAACGAGATCGACTTTCTCGACCGCTTCAAGGCGGCGAAGGACGCGGGCTTCAAAGGCGTCGAATACTTGTTTCCTTATCCGTACCCCAAGGAGGACCTCGCCGAACGACTGAAGACGAATGGGCTGACACAGGTGCTGCATAACCTCCCCGCCGGCGATTGGGCCAAGGGCGAGCGCGGCATTGCCTGCCATCCCGATCGCGTCGGCGAATTTCAGGACGGCGTCGGCAAGGCGATCGAGTATGCAGGCGCGTTGCAATGCACGCAGATCAATTGTCTCGCCGGCATCGCCCCGAGCGGCGTCGATCCGGCCAGGGTCCGCGAGACCTTGGTTCGCAACCTGCAGTTCGCCGCAGGCAAGCTCAAGTCGGCCGGCATCCGGCTCTTGATCGAGCCTTGCAACACGCGCGACATTCCAGGCTTTTTTCTCAATCGCTCGCAACAAGCGCTCGACATCATCAAGGACGTCGGCTCGGACAATCTGTTTCTGCAGTACGATATTTATCACATGCAGATCATGGAGGGTAATCTGGCGCCGACGATCGAGCGCAACCTCGACAGCATCCGCCACCTGCAGCTCGCGGACAATCCCGGCCGCAACGAGCCGGGCACGGGCGAAATCAATTACCCGTTCCTGTTTCAGTTCATCGACAAGCTCGGCTATTCCGGCTGGATCGGCTGCGAATACAAGCCGGCGAAGTCAACGCTGGAAGGACTGGGATGGGTCAGGTCCTATCTTTGAAAATTCAAGCTGACGCCAGCAATTCATCCGAACCGCAAAGGACAGGACCATGAGCAAGGTTGGATTCATCGGGATGGGCATCATGGGCCGGCCAATGTCGCTCAACTTGATCCGCGGCGGCCACGAGCTCTACGTCCATTCGCGCCACGGTGCCCCGCAGGAGCTGGTCGCCGCGGGCGCTACGGCTTGCGACAGTGGCATGGAGGTGGCGAAGAAGGCGGACACGATCATCACGATGCTGCCGGACACGCCGGACGTGGCCGCCGTGCTGTTTGGCGCCAAGGGCGTCGCCGAAGGGCTCACGCGAGGCAAGATCGTCGTCGACATGAGCTCGATCTCGCCGGTCGAGACCAAGCAGTTCGCACAGAAGATCAATGCGCTCGGTTGCCAATATCTCGACGCACCGGTGTCGGGCGGCGAAGTCGGAGCCAAGGCGGCGAGCCTCACGATCATGGTCGGCGGACCCGAGGATGTGTTCAACAAGGTCAAGCCGCTCTTTGAGTTGATGGGCAAGAACATCACCCTGGTCGGCGGCAATGGCGACGGGCAAACGTGCAAAGTGGCGAACCAGATCATCGTCGCGCTCAACATCGAAGCCGTCGGCGAGGCGCTGCTGTTCGCCTCCAAGATGGGGGCGGACCCGGGGAAAGTGCGCCAGGCGCTGATGGGCGGCTTTGCATCGTCACGCATTCTGGAGGTTCACGGCGAGCGGATGATCAAGCGTACGTTCAACCCCGGGTTTCGGATCGTGCTCCATCAAAAGGATCTGAACCTGGCGCTCACCGCGGCGCGCCAGGCCGGCATATCGCTTCCCAACACCGCCACGGCGCAGGAGCTGTTCACCGCCTGCGCAGCGCATGGCGGCAAGGACTGGGATCATTCGGCTTTGGTGCGCGCGCTCGAACTCATGGCGGACCATGAAATCGGCGCTAAAGCCGCTGGAGCGGAGTAGGGCCGTCGCTCGGATGCGCGTCGTGTGCAGGCGCACCGAGTTCATTGTAGAAAGTAACCGCGGCACTCCGGTTCGCGGCAGAAAACCGTCCGCGTGATGATTCGGCAGGCGCGGGCGATCCGCTGAAGTCCGGCTCGCGCTGGATTCTCGACCGGCAGCAGACGACCCACACCAGGCATACGCGAGGCTCGAAAGCGGACCTTTCGACTTCAGCCTCGAGTTTTCCGTTATTGGGCGACGCCGAAGCACACAGCGCGCGCTGATAGACGACGCCGTGTAACGCCACCAACAACAGGCCCGGCTGGAGCCGGGCCTGTGTCGTGGCGAAATTAGCTATTGCTTGCGGCGCGAGAAACTGAGCATTCGCAGACGAGCGCGTTTCGGCACTACTTCAGAACTGCGCTCCGGGGCAAACGGCGGTGCCGCAAAGGTTCTGGCCCTAGCTGCGATTCCCCAAGATCGCTAAAAGCTGATATTGAAGTCGTGAGGCTTCAGACGCGAACGGCAGCTAATCGGGGCCGTCGCAAACTAACACTAACGGCCAGGAGCAGTCGTTCAACAGTCATCACCGACACCGACCTGCGCCCCGCCCTGCTTGGCCGTCTTGCGTAACCACTACATTGCTTCGGCGTCTTCCTTCGCCACGCCATTGCCTGTCAGAGCGTGTCGTACGATCTCGGCCGCCGGTCCTACGCCCTAATCCGAAGCCGTCCGATTGAACAAGCGGATATGTGAGGTGAGGATGAGAACCGCACCGCGTCGTTCGGTCTTCGATCCGAAGCGTATTGCTCGGTGCTAAATAGTCTCTGTACGAGATTGAGGATGTTGATGGAACGGCTTGAATGGAGGGCTACAAACATGTGCATTATGAGACCCATAACAGCTTGCGCGGTCGCCGCTGTGGCAACACTGGTCACGGGCACGGTTGCTGCACAGGCGATGACCGTCACCTGTGAATCGATTAACTATCGCGAACAGCAGTGCTCTGTGCCGGGCGGGCCTGTTGCGCTGGTCCGTCAGCTGAGCACGCCGCCCGGTGATTGCATCGAAGGCCGGACCTGGGGTTTCGACCGCAACAGCAACAGTATCTGGGTGGCCAACGGGTGCCGGGCGGAGTTTCGTGTCGCGTACAGGGATCGCGGGTACAGCGATCGCGGGTACAGAGATCGCGAGTACAGAGATCACGAGTACAGAGATCACGAGTACAGGGATTACGACCGCCGGGATCGCTATTAAGAATGCCACCCCGTGACGCGCCGAGCGAAAAGTAGCACGCGTCGGCGCGGTACCGCGCAATCGATGAGCTACATCGATCGAGATCTGCTGCCGGGAGAAAGGTCGGCATCTTGAACATGCGGTCGATCGAACTGCTACTGGCTACTGGACAAATCGAAGCGATCGCCGTCAACAGAGCGTGCCGGGTCGCCTCTTCGACTAGGGCGACATCATCGGCAATGGCAGCGGCGGCACCAAGGAAGCACTCTG
>VBDA01000028.1:6115-7841 GCA_005883655.1 Betaproteobacteria bacterium
GATGCGGGCCGAACCTGCCAGGTCGCATCTGCATCGGCCACCGCGTTCTCTGCCCGATGCAGCAACGACAGGCAGCGACGCCAGAAGCGAACCCTCGGCCGGCGGCGCGATTGGCGCGGCGCAACCCCGCACGGTGGGAGTCTCTGACCGGCCAGGAGCAGTCATAGCACCACGTCCTCCAAACCGGTCGCACGCTACAAGATGCGGCTAAGGGCAACCGCTCGTTGGCGGCGCTCAATTCCTGCTGTAGGCGTACGATGGCCAGATTTCCTCTCATCTACGAGGCGATTCAGTGATCACGCGCCGCAGTGTTTTGCTGGCAGGTGGCATAGGCCTGCTCGTCGCGCACCGGTTGAGCCGCGGACAGCCTGCCGCGACAATCCGCCGTGTCGGGTGGCTGTCGTTCGGATCGAAAGGTTCCGCCCATGTCTACGCAGCGTTCAAGCAGGGGATGCACGATCTCGGCTGGCTGGAGGGGAAGAACGTCCAGTATCAGTTCGTCTACGCCGATGGCGACGTGGACCGTTTGGGCGCCCTGGCCGGCGAATTGGTCGGGCGGAACGTGGAGGTGATCATATGCGGAAATGCGCTGGCCACGCGCGCGGCGCAGCGGGCCACGAAGACGATACCCATCGTCATGGTGTACGTCGGGAACCCCGTGGGCAACGGATTTGTCGCAAGCCTGGCCAATCCGGGGGGCAACATCACCGGCATGACCCAGCAGCCGGAAGACGTGCTGGGCAAGCTGATCGGGATCCTGCACGAAATCGTGCCGGGAGCCCGGCGCATCGCCATCCTGTTGAACGAAAGCAACCCAAATTATCCCGTGTTCTGGGGCGCCGCCCAGCGCGCCTGTTCCGCGTTGGACCTCGTTGCGCTTCGGGTTCTCGCCGGCGCACCGGCACAATTCGGCGCTGCCGTCGAACAGATCGTCCGGCAGGGATCACAGGCCGTCGTAGTGGTCGTGGATCCCGTCTACCTCGACGAGCGCGTGAAGCTGCAAGCGCTGATGCAGACCACGCGGCTGCCTGTGGCTTACGCGTTTCGCGAGCAGGTAGTCGCGGGCGGGTTGCTCAGTTACTCGACCGATCTCGCCGCGAGCTTCCGCGACGCGGCGAAGTACGTGGACAAGATCCTGAAGGGTGCCAAGCCCGGCGATCTTCCCGTCGCGCAGCCGACGAAATTCGAGCTGGTGATCAACCTGAAGACTGCCAAAGACCTCGGCCTTACCATTCCACAATCGGTGCTGGTGCGGGCGGACGACGTGATTCAGTAATCTGTCGGCGAGTGACCGCTCGTAGCCGGTCAGCGAAGTCCGCGAACTTCCGCTTCCCTAACGCACGACAGGCAGCAACGGGTCGATAGCGCCAATTCGATTCCTGAAGCAGCGGACGTTCGATTAGCTTTTCATGCTGGGTGGCGTTCCTCATCGTTGACGGTCGGCTTCGGAGAATTCCTCGCCGCGCATGTGGCATCACGCTACTTCTGCTGCGCCTTGAGACCGGCCATTGCAGGGACGAGAACTTTGGTGTGCGAACTTCCGGAATGGCCGGTTCCTGCCAGTCAGGAAAAGCAGACTGATAGCCGGCGTCACATCAAGTCTCGGTTACCGCAAGTTAGCCGGCCGCATTGTTCGCGTGTACTGGCTCAAAATACGCAGATCGATGGTTTGCAGCGCATCACTGGCCTATGCGAGAATCCGTGGGGAGGGATGTGATTCCGATCG
>VBDA01000028.1:7883-8319 GCA_005883655.1 Betaproteobacteria bacterium
AAGAGAACCGGCAGTTAAATTGCCCGCGAGCGCCGCTTCGGCGCTGCGGTCATCACCGACCTTGAAGTGATCGTAAGGAAACGAGGACCGTCGCTTGCGGGGCTTCGGCTGTTGTAGCGTAACTCCACTCCCTATTGATCGCACGATGCCCAACGCCGATCGCCCCAAGCATTTCTCGATGATTCGAGAATTTCGCGTGGCCGACCTCTTCACGCTGGCCAACGCCGCTTGCGGCATGGCGGCCGTCTTTTGCGCCATGAAGTACCTCGGCAATCAGCCATTGGTTTATTTCTACGTCGCGGCGGGACTGGCCCCCGCTGCTCTGGTGTTCGATGTGCTCGATGGCCGCATTGCGCGGGCGCGGCAAGAGCATTCCGCGCTCGGGCGCGAGCTGGATTCGCTGGCCGACGTCATTTCATTCGGGGTCGCGCCGGCG
>VBDA01000029.1 GCA_005883655.1 Betaproteobacteria bacterium
GGGGTATCACGGCGTGACGATTGCCACTGCGAGCCTGACCGGGCTCGCCTTCGCGCACGATGATTTCGATCTGCCGATCGCGCGTATTCTGCACACCGATAGTCCGTACTACTATCGCGGTGCGCAACCGGGCGAGAGCGAGGAAGCATTCGCGACGCGGCTTGCCGGGAGCCTGGAGCAGCTCATCCTGCGCGAAGGGCCCGACACCGTCGCCGCGTTCTTCGCCGAGCCGGTGATGGGTGCGGGCGGCGTCATCGTGCCGCCGGCAACATACTTCGATCGCATCCAGCCCATCCTTAAGAAATATGAAATTCTGTTCGTCGTCGACGAGGTGATCTGCGGCTTCGGCCGCACCGGCAACATGTTCGGCACCCAGACGTTCAATCTGCAGCCGGACATCATCACCGTGGCCAAGGCGTTGTCGGCGGGCTATCTGCCGATCTCGGGCACGCTGGTGTCAAATGCGCTCTACGAGATCCTGGTCACGCAGAGCGACAAGCTTGGCATCTTCGGCCACGGCTACACCTACTCATCGCATCCGGTCCCGGCGGCAGTCGCGCTCGAGACGCTCAAGATCTACGAGGAACGCGACATCGTCGCCGCGGTGCGACGCGTCGGGCCGCGGCTGCAGGAGGCAATCCGAAGCTACAGCGGACATCCGCTGATTGGCGAGGCGCGCGGCATCGGCCTGATCGCCGCGGTCGAGCTCGTCCGAGACAAGGCGACCAAGGAGCGCTTCGATCCGAAGGCTGGCGTGGCCGCGTATCTGGTGCGCCGCGCGCAACATCACGGGGTCATCCTGCGCAACATGCCCGGCGACATCATCGCCTTCTGCCCGCCGTTGATAATCAGCGAGGCTGAGATCGACGAGATGATGGGTTGCTTCGCCAAGGCGCTGGCCGACAGTTCGGCGATGGTCAAGGAAAAGGGCCTGACGTGATGCCGCCGCATTCGCACCTTCGGCACCTATGAGCAGTCCGGAACCCATCGTTCGCTTCGTCGGCATCGGCAAGACCTACGATGGCGTCGCCCGCATCGTCGACAACCTCGATCTCGATATCATGCGCGGCGAATTTCTGACACTGCTGGGGCCTTCGGGATCGGGCAAGACGACGACGCTGATGCTGCTCGCCGGCTTCGAAACGCCGACCGCGGGCGAAATCCTGCTCGAAGGCAAGCCACTGTCGCGCGTCCCGCCGTACCAGCGCAATATCGGCATGGTGTTCCAGAACTATGCGCTCTTCCCGCACATGACCATCGCCGAGAACATCGGCTTCCCGCTGTCGGTGCGCGGGGTGCCTGCGGCCGAAATCGCCAAGCGGGTCGAGCGCGCGCTGGACATGGTGCAGCTCGGCGGCTTCGGCAAGCGGCGGCCGGGGCAGCTCTCCGGCGGCCAGCAGCAGCGTATCGCGGTCGCCCGTGCGCTGGTGTTCGAGCCGAAGCTGATCCTGATGGACGAGCCGCTGGGCGCGCTGGACAAGCAGTTGCGCGAGCAGATGCAGCTCGAGATCCGGCGGTTGCACCAGCGGCTCGGTGTCACCATGGCCTACGTCACTCACGACCAGGCGGAGGCGCTCACGATGTCGGACCGCATCGCGGTGTTTCATCGCGGCAGGATCGAGCAGCTCGATACGCCTGAACGGATGTATGAATACCCGACCAACGCTTTCGTCGCCCGTTTCATCGGCGAGAACAACCGCCTCGACGGACACCTGGAGACGGCGGCGAACGGCCGCTGCGCGATCCGCGTCGCGGCCACTGATACCCTGATCGATGGCACCTTGGTCGAAACGGTAGGAATCGGTGACGCGGTCAGCGTCTCGCTGCGGCCGGAGCGGGTGCAAATCCGCGCCGCCGGGCATACAATCGACGCTCAACCCGGCTGCCGTCTGGCGGGGTCGCTGCGGGAGATCATTTATCTCGGTGACCACGTCCGTGCGCGCGTCGCGCTGACGGGCAACGAGGAGTTCATGGTGAAGCGTCCGATTTCAGAGGCGCACACCTTGCCGCACATCGGCGCCGCGGTGGAGGTCTTCTGGACACCCGAGCATTGCCGCGCGTTTGCACAGGAGCATTAGCACTGGCGGCGCCTAATCACGTTTTATCGGTGGAGGCCTATATGCAAAGCAAGAGAATCTGGATGGTGGCGCTGGCAGCGACAGTGGCGCTCGTGGTGTCCGCAACGGCGCCGGCGCGTGACCTGACCGTCGTTTCATGGGGCGGCGCGTATCAGGACGCGCAGCGCGAAGTCTATTTCAAGCCGTTCATGGAAAAATCCAAGATCAAGATGGCCGAGGAGAACTGGGACGGCGGCGTTGGCACGCTGCGTGCCAAGGTACAGGGTGGCAACAACAACTGGGACGTGGTGCAGGTCGAGTCGGAAGAGCTCCTGATCGGCTGCGAAGAAGGGCTTTACGAAAAGCTCGACTGGGCCAAGCTCGGCGGCAAGGACAAGTTCCTGCCCGACGCGGTCAACGACTGCGGCGTTGGCGCCATCGTGTACAGCTTCATCCTCGCCTACGACGGCGACAAGATCAAGGGCGACGCGCCGAAGTCCTGGGCCGACTTCTGGAACACCCAGAAATGGGGAGGCAAGCGCGCGCTGCGCAAAGGGCCGAAGACGACGCTCGAGATCGCACTCATGGCCGACGGCGTCGCGCCGAAAGACGTCTACAAGACGCTCGGGACCAACGAAGGCGTCGAGCGCGCATTCAAGAAGCTCGATCAGCTGAAAGCGAATCTGGTGTGGTGGGAAAAAGGCTCGCAGCCGCCGCAGCTCCTGGCCTCGGGTGAGGTTGCGATGACCGACGCCTACAACGGCCGCATTGCCGCCGCGAACGACAAGGACAAGAAGAATTTCAAGATCGTGTGGACCAACAACCTCTACACCATCGACTCCTGGGTCATCATGAAGGGCTCGCCGAACAAGGCGCAGGCCGAGACCTACCTGCAGTTCGTCAACGATCCGCAGAACCAGAAGAATCTGCCGCCGAAAATTCCTTACGGCCCGACGACCAAAGCCTCGACCGCGTTGATCGACAAGAACGTGTTGCCGAACCTCGCGACCGCGCCGCAGAACATGGCCTCGGCGCTCTACATCAACGACAAGTTCTGGCTGGAGAATCTGGACAAGCTCTCCCAGCGCTTCAACGCCTGGGTCGCCAAGTAGACACCTGAAAAGCAGCGCGAGGGAGCGATGCAACGCGGTGCTGCGGCCTCGCTTCATGCGGCGCTGGCCAGCGTCGATCAGGACGCCGCCGGTCTTCGCCGTGCGCTGAGGAGAAGCCGACGCCGCGAGCAACTGCGGGCAGCGGCATTGGTGCTGCCGCTCTTCGTCTTCCTCGCGGCATGCTTTGTGGTGCCAATCGGCGCGATGCTCTCGCGCGGTGTGATCGACGCGGACATCGCGCGCATCCTTCCAGCGGTTGCCGCCGTGCTGAAGAGCTGGGACGGCCGCGACCTGCCGCCAGAGTCCGCGTACGCGGCGCTGATCGCGGACATCCGCGCGGCGCGTGAAGCGGGAACGCTGGCCAGCGCGGCGACGCGGCTCAACTACGATGTTCCGGGTTTTCGCACGCTGCTCTTTTCCGTCGGCCGGCAGCTGCCCGCCGACCTTTCGGAATCAGCGCGCGATGCGCTGATCGGCATCGATCCCAAGTGGGGCGAGCGCGAGACCTGGGCCGCGATCCGCCGCGCCGGAGGTCCGGTCACCGACTTCTATCTGCTGGGCGCGCTCGATTTGCGGCGAGACGCCGACAGTTCCATCACCGGCGCGCCGCAGGAGCAGCGGGTGTTTCGTGACGTGCTCGGGCGGACGCTGTGGATCTCGGCGATGGTGACGCTGATCTGCCTCGTATTGGGCTATCCGGTCGCGTACGTCATTGCTGCGCAACCGCCGGGACGCGCGGGACTGCTGCTTTTCCTGGTGCTGCTGCCGTTCTGGACCTCACTCCTCGTGCGCACAGTCGCCTGGGTCGTGCTGCTGCAGAAGGAAGGCGTTCTCAACAGCCTGTTCCTGTCGCTTGGGCTAGTGAACGAACCGCTGAAGATGATCTTCAATCGCTTTGCGGTGTATGTGGCGATGGTGCACGTCCTGCTGCCGTTCATGGTGCTGCCGCTGTACAGCGTCATGCGCAGCATTCCGCCCTCGTATGTGCGGGCGGCGTCGTCGCTGGGGGCGAAGCCGTTCACCGCCTTCTGGCGCGTCTACGTGCCGCAGACGCTGCCCGGGATCGGCGCCGGCTGCCTGATGGTGTTCATCCAGGCGCTGGGTTACTACATCACTCCCGCCCTGGTGGGCGGCGCCGACGACCAGATGATCAGCTACTTTATCGCCTTCTACGCAAGCAAGACCGTCAATTGGGGCATGGCCGCCGCCTTGTCGATCATGCTGCTGACGGCCACGCTGGCGCTCTACGCGGTGTACAACCGGATGGTGGGCGTCGAGCGGATGCGCCTGGGATGAAAACCGGAACCCAAACCATAGGAGAACGGATCACCGGCATAGGTCTCGCCGTGCTGACCGGTGCGGTGCTGATATTCCTGGTGGCCCCGATCCTGACCATCGTGCCGCTTTCGTTTTCCTCCGGGTCGTTCTTCTTCTATCCGCTGCCGGGCTTGAGCCTGCGCTGGTACGAGGACTTCTTCACCTCGACATTCTGGCTGCCCGCGCTGAAGAACAGCCTGATCGTCGGAGTCTCGGCGACCGTCCTGGCCACAGTGCTGGGCACGCTGGCGGCGCTTGGCATCTGGCGCGCGCGTTTCCCGGCGCAGGCGCTGGTGCTGGCGATCCTCATCTCGCCTATGGTCGTTCCGGTGATTATCGTCGCGGTGGGCGTCTATTTTGCATTCGCGCCGCTCGGGCTCACCGACGGCTACCTGGGCCTGATCCTGGCGCACGCGACCTTGGGCGTGCCGTTCGTCGTCAT